>JBMFPD010000045.1:0-15491 GCA_049969295.1 Anaerolineae bacterium
GGAGGGACTCCAATGGCGACGAACGAGACCCAAGTCCGCATCTCGGCCGACCGGCTGCGCGCCTTCTGCACCCAGGTCTTCGTGAAACTGGACGTCCCCGAGGAGGATGCCTTCTGGACTGCCGACGTCCTGGTGGAGGCCAACCTCCGCGGGGTGGACTCCCACGGCGTGGCCCGGCTCAAGCGCTACGTGGATGGCCTGCGCACCGGCGTCATGCTCCCCCGGCCGCAGGTCTCGGTGGTCCACGAGACGGCCACCACCGCCCTCATAGATGGCGGCGGAGGCCTGGGCCAGCCGGTGAGCGTCCGCGCCATGCGGCTGGCCCTGGAGAAGGCTGCCGCATACGGGACCGGCTTCGTGGCCGTGCGCAACTCCAACCACTACGGCATCGCCGGCTACTACGCCATGATGGCTCTGGAGCGGGGCATGATCGGCCTCTCCATGACCAACGCCGACGTCCTGGTGGTGCCCACCTTCGGGCGCAAGGCCATGCTGGGCACCAACCCCATCAGCGTGGCCGCCCCGGCCGGCGAGGAGCGGGCCTTCGTGCTGGACATGGCCACCTCCACCGTGCCTCGGGGCAAGTTGGAAGTCTACGAGCGGCAGGGGAAGGAGATGCCCCTCGGATGGGCCACCGATGAGACCGGCCGCGCCACGACGGACCCCGCCCGCGTCCTGCGGAACCTGGCCGAGCGCCGCGGTGGGGGGTTGCTCCCCCTGGGGGGCGAGGGAGAACTCTTCGGCGGGCACAAGGGGTACGGCCTGGCCCTCCTGGTGGACATCCTCGCCGGCGTCCTCCCGGGCGCTGGGTACGCCGATACCCTCTACCCCAAGGCCCCGGACGGCCGCCCCCTGCCGGCCAACGTGGGCCACTTCTTCGGCGCGCTGCGGGTGGACGCCTTCCGGCCCCTGGATGAGTTCCGTCGCACCATGGACGACCTCATCCGCCGCCTGAAGGATTCGCCCAAGGCCGAGGGGCAGACGCGCATCTACATCCACGGCGAAAAGGAATTTGAGGCCAAGGAGGAGCGCCTCCGGAACGGCATCCCCCTGGGCCCCAAGGTGGCGGAGACCCTTCGGGGGATCGCCCAAGAACTGGACGTGCCCCTGGAATTCCAGGTGTAGGAAGGGCGAAAGCATGGCCGAAGAAACCTACCGTGTGCCTTACGGCAAAGGGGAACTGGCCTTCCGACTGCCGCCGGGCATGAGGGGGCACCTGGTCACCTCCCGCCCCGTCCCGCCGGTGCCGGACCCTGCGGAAGCGGTGCGGCAGGCCCTGGCCGAACCAGTGGCCTCTCCCCGCCTGCGGGACCTGGCCAAACCGGGCGACAGGGTCTGCATCGTCTTCACCGACGTGACCCGTGCCAGCCCCGACCACCTCCTGGTGCCGCCCCTCCTCGCCGAACTGGAGGCGGCCGGCGTGCGGGATGAGGATATCACCCTCTTGTGCGGAGTGGGCCTGCACCGGCCCAGCACCCCCGAGGAAAAGGTGGCGAAACTCGGCCCGGAGGTGGTGGCACGCTACCGGGTGGTGGATTCGGAGCCCCTCAACCCAGAGTCCCTGGTGGACCTGGGGACCACGCCCTCCGGGGTGCCCCTCTCGGTGAACCGCATCGCCTACGAGGCCGACCTCCTCATCGCCACGGGGATCGTGGAGCCCCACCAGTACGCCGGCTACTCCGGCGGCCGGAAGACGGTGGCCGTGGGCGCGGCCGGCGAGCGGATGATCGCCTACACCCACGGCCCGGCCATGCTGGACCACCCCGGCACCCGCCTGGGGCGCATTGAGGGGAATCCCTTCCATGAGGCGGTGACGGAGGCGGCGCGCCGGGCTGGGCTGCGCTTCATTATCAACGCCGTCCTGGACGACGAGCACCGGATGGTGGCGGTGCGGGCCGGCGACCCGGAGGCCGCCTTCGCCGAACTGGTCTCCATCGCCCGGCAGTTGTACGAGGTGCCGGTGCCCCGGCAGTACGACGTGGCAGTGGCTGGCGTGGGCTTCCCCAAGGACGCCAACCTCTACCAGGCCACCCGGGCCGCCAGTTACCTCCAGTTCGCCCCCACGCCCGTGGTGCGGCCGGGCGGCTTCATCCTCGTGCCGGCCCCCTGCCAGGAAGGGCCAGGCGAAGGGGTGGGCGAACAGCGCTTCTTCCGCGCCCTGCGGGAGGCGGAAAGCCCCCGGGCCCTGGTGGAGAAGGTCCGGCGCGAAGGGCTCCGGCCTGGCGAACAGCGGGCCTACGTCATGGCCCGCGTCCTGGAGGAGGTCTCCGTGGTCATCGTCGGCGCGGAGGACTCGGAGATGGTCCGCCAGGCCAAGATGATCCCGGCGGCCACGGTGGACGAGGCCCTGCGACTGGCCCAGGAGCGTCTGGGGCCTTCCCTGGATGTCCTCATCGTGCCCCATGCCCTGTTGACGCTGCCCATCGTCACCGGATGAGGGGGGAGCCTGCTGCCGGGGGATTGAAGACAGCACTACTGAGGATAGCAACGATGGCGAACGACGGAAATGACAAGGACGAAGCGACACCTCTGCCTCTGGTCTGCCCTCTGCCGAAGGGCATGGACCTGCCCACCGAAGATCAGTATCTCTACTGCATCCGCTGCGGCCTCTGTCTGGCCGTGTGCCCCACGTATAAATTATCCCTGATAGAGACCGACTCCCCGCGCGGCCGGGTGGCCCTGGTGCGCAAGATGGCCGAGGGGGAACTCCCCCTGCGCAAGAGTTTCGAGGCCCAGATGTACAAGTGCCTGGCCTGCCTGGCCTGCGACGCCATCTGCCCGGTGGGGATCAAGCCGGCCCACCTGGCCCTCCAGGCCCGGGCTGTGGCTTTTGAGAACCTGCCTCAACCGTGGATCAAGCGGCCCCTCTTCCGGGGCCTCTTCCCCCACCCCGGGCGGATGGAGTGGGCTACCCTGCCCCTGCGTCTGTACGCCCGCCTGGGGCTGCGGCGCGTGGTGGAGGGGCTGGGCCTGGAACGCCTCCTGCCGGCTCAGTTGCGGGACATGGAGCGGATGCTCCCCAACTTGCCGGCGCGGCCCCTGCGCCAGACCCTGCCGGAGGTCACCCCGGCCAAGGGGGCGCGCAAGCACCGGGTGGGCTTCTTCCTGGGGTGCATCCAGAGCCTGATGTTCGCCGAAGCGAGCCAGGCCACGGTGCGCGTCCTTTCGGAGAACGGCTGCGAGGTGGTCACCCCGCGGGAGGTCAAGTGCTGCGGCATGCCAGCCATCGGCTACGGCGACCGGGAGGCGGCCCGGGAGATGGCCCGCCACAACATTGACCTCTTTGAACGCCTGGATGTGGAGGTCATCGTGACCGACTGCGCCACCTGCGGCTCCACCTTGAAGGAGTACCCGGAACTCCTGGCCCACGACCCGGCGTACGCCGAGCGGGCCCACCGCTTCGCCGCCAAGGTGCGGGACATCAGCGAATTCCTGGCCGAGATCCCCCTGCGGGAGCCGCGCCGGCCCCTGCGCCGCAAGGTCACCTACCACGACCCCTGCCACCTGGTGCGGGGGCAGGGGGTGAAAGCCCAGCCCCGCCAGATCATCCGCCTGGCCGGCGCGGACCTGGTGGAGATGCGCGATGCCGACGTCTGCTGCGGCTCCGCCGGCACCAAGATCGTCACCCATTACGACACCTCCATGAAGATCCTGGACCAGAAGATGCGCAACGTGGCGGAGACGGGCGCGGAGATCGTGGCCTCTGGCTGCCCGGGCTGCCAGTTGCACCTGGGCCTGGGGGCCCGGCGTGCAGGGCTCCAGGTGCGGGTCTGCCACCCGGTGCAACTCCTGGACGAGGCCTACCGGGCAGAGGAGGAGGAAGATGCTTGACGCAGCCATCCTGAAGGAACTGCGGGAGATCGTCGGGGCGAAGCACGTCCTGACCTCGGAAGAGGACCTCATCGCCTATTCCTACGACAGCACCTTCGCCGAGCACCGCCCCGACGCGGTGGTCAGTCCGGCCAACACGGAGGAAGTGGCGGCGGTGATGCAGGTGGCCTCGGCCCACCGGGTGCCCGTGGTGCCCCGGGGCATGGGGAGCGGCCTTGCCGCCGGCTCCGTCCCCTTCTCCGGCGGCCTGGCCCTGAACCTGACCCGCCTGAACCGCATCCTGGAGATTGACGAGGAGAACATGGTGGCGGTGGCCGAAGCCGGCGTCGTCACGGCCGACTTCCAGGCCGAGGTGGAGGCGCGGGGCCTCTTCTACCCGCCGGACCCCTCCAGCATCCGCCACAGCACGCTGGGGGGCAACGCGGCCTGCAACGCCGGCGGCCCCCGCTGCCTCAAGTACGGCGTCACCGCCGACTACGTCCTGGGCATGAAGGTGGTCCTGGCCGACGGCCGCGTCCTGCGCTGCGGAGGCAAGGCCATCAAGAACGTCACCGGCTACAACCTGACGCAACTGTTCATCGGCTCCGAGGGGACCCTGGGGGTCATCACCGAACTGACCCTGCGCCTCCTCGCCAGGCCGACGGCCGTGCGGACCGCTACCGCCGTCTTCCCCCGCCTGGAGGACGCCAGCGTCACCGTCAACCGCATCCTCCTGAGCGGCATCGTGCCCGCCACCCTGGAACTGATGGACCAGACCACCATCCGCACCATTGAGGCCTGCATGCAGATGGGGCTGCCAGTGGAGGCGGAGGCCATCCTCATCCTGGAGACGGACGGGAATGACGAGGGCGTGGTGGAGCGGGAGATTGAGGCCATCGCCCGCATCTGCCGGGAGAGCGGTGCCTCGGAGGTGCGCGTGGCCCAGAACGAGGCCGAGCGGGCCGACCTGTGGCGGGCGCGGCGGTCCGTCTCCCCCTCGCTGGCCCGCATGCGCCCCAACAAACTGGGGGAGGACATCTCCGTGCCCCGCAGCGCCATCCCGGAGGCTATCCGCCGCATCCGGGCCATCTCCCGAAAGTACAACCTGCCCATCGCCGTTTTCGGCCACGCCGGCGACGGCAACCTGCACCCCAACATCCTCTTTGACAAGCGCGATCCCGAGGAGTGGGCGCGGGTGGAAGCGGCGACGCGGGAGATCTTCGCCACGGCCCTGGAACTGGGTGGCACCCTCTCCGGCGAACATGGTGTGGGGGTCCTCAAGCAACCCTTTCTGGTGGACGACCTGGGGCCCGTGGCCGTGGACGTCATGAAGCGTATCAAGGCGGCTTTGGACCCCCTGAACATCCTGAACCCGGGCAAGATCTTCCCGCCGGAGTGACCTCTCCTCATCCCCCCAACCCCCTTCCCCTCTCCGTGCCGGAGAGGGGAAGGGGGTTGGGGGTAGGGGTGAGGTTGTGCGGTGGGAAGGGCGGGGATGATGCCCCCGAACCCGTGGAGGTTTGGGGTCCCGGCCCGTTCCGTGGTACACTAGACAGCGAGTTCGCCGGGCAGGTTCGCCCGTAACTTCAACTCTGGAGGCTGCTCCCATGTCTCAGGAAAAGGTCTTCGTGGAAGAAGATCTGGCCCTTGATGCGGATAAGGTCATCCGCAACCCCGACGATGCGTTCTACGCAGAGTTCCTGAAGCCCTATTACGTGATCACGGCCGACGGGCAGTACCTCTTCGCCTGTCACCAGGCCGGGCGGATGCCCAGCCGGGCCTTCTACATGGTGCCGGAAGGGTACCGCCTGGGCAAGAAGCAAGCCCCCTTCGCTCCGGGCATAGAGGTGGGCCGTCGCTTCTACGCCGTGGTCAAGGAGTACCTCAAGAGCGCCAGGGTCATCGTCCTGGAAGGCGTCCAGGGCGAGCGGGGCTACCGGGTCGGCCTGCGGGTTGTGGTGAGCGTGCAGAACCCCCACGCTGCCTACATCGCCTGGATGGGCAAACTGATGGTCTTCCCGCCCGACCCCACGGTGAAGATCTCCTGCTGGAACTACATCGTGGAAGAGCGGCTGCCGGACGACGTGGTGGCGGAAATCCACTCCTTCTGGCCTGACTACGACCCGGACCAGCCCATCACCCTCTACGACCTGACGGAGATGGACCGAGACGTGCGGCGCGTCATGAGCGTGGGGTTTGACTATTTCGGCGGGGCCTTCAAGAAGCCCAACCTCACCCTGGTCTGGAACCGGGGCGAGGCCGATGGCCTCATCTCCTACCACGCTGGCTGCACCTCGGACCGCATCCTCAAGGGCCTTTCGGGCACGGGCAAGACCACCCTTTCCGTAGGGCCGGAACTGGAGCAGGACGATGCCTGCCTGGGCCGCCCGGTCTACGACGCCCAGGGCCGCGTGGAGAAAGTGGAACTCATCGGCCTGGAGGCGGCCAGCTTCGCCAAGTCCGAGGGACTCACCCCCCAGAGCCCGGAGTGGCCCGGCCTGATGAAGTCCCGCCAGGTGGACGAGCATGGCCGCCGGCCGGTGGTCCTGGCCATGAACATTGACTGCGAGGGCGTGGAGTACCGCGTGGAGGAGATCGCCGGCTACCGGGTCAAGGTGCCGCGGCCCATCCCCGGGCAGAAGGTCGGTTCCCTCCAGTGCACCCGCTATGAGAAGAGCGGCACCACCAACGGCCGCTTCATCTTCCAGTTCAGCGAACTGAACCCCAACTGGGGTTCGGGCAAGCCCAAGTGGCTCCGTTCGGAAGGGCTCTCCTTCAAGCGCTTTGACGTGGTGGAGCCCATCTTCCGCGTGGTGGACCCAGCCATGGCCGTAGCCCTGGACTCGGCCTGCGAGAGCATCATCACCTCCGCCCTGGCGGATCAGAAGGTGGGGACCCGCGTTCGCTCCTACGCCGCCACCGACTTCATGGCCCGGGAGCAATCGCAGCAGGCCCTCCTCAAGTGGAAGGTCTACTCCGACCTGGGCCTGGACCTGGATGGCAAACTGGTCTTCTTCATCTGCAACTCCGGCTACGTGGGCCAGTTTGACCTCAACGGCGACCTGAAGGTCCTCCGGGACAAGGACGGGAACCCGGTCCCCAAGCGCGACCCTGCCACAGGCGAGGTCCTGCGGGACGAGCACGGGAACATCCAGTACCAGGGCATGGGCGAGAAGATCACCGTGGAGGACTCCAAGCGCCTCCTGGACCTGGTGGAGCACCGCAAGATCAGCCACTGGCTCCGCCACCCTATCTACGGCTACCTCATCCCCGACCCGAAGGAACTGGAAGAAGTGCACGGGATGAAGAACTTCGCCTGGCGCTTCAACCCCCTGCGCTTCTACACACCGGAGGAGATCCTGGACTTCGCCCGACGGGACATTGAGGAGCGGACCCAGTTCCTGCGGAACCTCTTCGCCGGCCAGCAGGGCGAGGAGGAACTGCGGCCGGTCATTGAGGTCTGGAAGCGCATCCAGCTCCCCTCGCCGGAGGTCGTGCGCGCCTTCTACGAGGAGCACTACGGGAAGGTCTAGAAGCACCCGATGGGCCACATGGCGCCGCGGCACTTCTGGACGAAGGACGGTCTCCCCCTCCTGGTGCGCACCGTGCGCCAGGAGGACGCAGCCGGCTGCCTGGAGCTGGCCCAGGCCACGGTGCGGGAAGGTCTCTACTCCATCACCGCACCGGATGAGTTCCGCGTGGATGAGGAGGAGGAACGGACCCGGATCGCGCGCCGCGTGGAAGACCCTGACTGCCTTCTCCTGGTGGCTGAGGCAGAGGGCCGGGTGGTGGGCCGCCTCGGTCTGGAGTGCAGCGCACGTCAGAGGTTGCGGCACCGGGCTACCCTCCACATCGCCGTGGCCGAGGGATGGCGAGGCCGGGGCGTGGGCACGGCCCTCATGGGGTGCGCCCTGGACTGGGCCGCTGCCCACCCCCACATAGAGAAGGTCTCTCTGACGGTCCTGGCGGATAACGACCGGGCCATCGCCCTCTACCGGCGGATCGGCTTCCAGGAGGAGGGCCGCCAGCCGCGGGAGGTGCGGCGCGGCCCCGGCGCCTACGTAGATGCCATCCTCATGTACCGGTTCGTGAAGGAGAAGTGAGGTGGACATGCCCGTCTCTTCCCTTCCGGCTTCCTGGCCGGAGCCGCGGGTCCCCTATGAAGCCCTGCGGGACCTGGCCACGGCCATCCTGGAGGCGGTGGGCGTCCCCGCCGAGGGCGCGCGCCAGACGGCCGAGGTCCTGGCCACGGCCGACCTGCGGGGCATCCATTCCCACGGTGTCTACCGGCTCCCCTTCTACGTGGAGGCGGTGGAGCGAGGCCTGGTGGAGCCAGACCCGGACATCCGGGTGGAGCGGGAAACCCCAACTTCGGCCCTCCTCCATGGGGGGAACGGGCTGGGGCCCGTGGTGGGCATCCGGGCGATGGAGATCTGCCTGGAGAAGGCCCGGGCGAGCGGCATGGCAGCCGTGGGTGTGCACCACAGCAACCATTACGGCATCGCCGGGTACTATGCCATGATGGCCCTGCGCTACGACATGATCGGCCTTTCCATGACCAACGCCGCGCCCAACGTCGCCCCCACGGGGGCTTCCCGCAAGGCCCTGGGGACGAACCCCATCGCCGTGGCCGTCCCTGCGGGCGAGGAGCGCCCTTTCGTCCTGGACATGGCCACCAGCGTCGTCTCCCAGGGGAAGATCGCCACCCGGGTGAAGCAGGGCCTGGAGATCCCCCTGGGCTGGGGCCTGGACCGCTTCGGCCAGCCCACCACTGACGGCCGCGCCATCATTGAGGAAGGCGGGAGCATCCTGCCCCTGGGCGGCCTGGCCGAGACCGCCGGGTACAAGGGGTACGGCCTGGCCACCCTGGTGGACATCCTCTGCGGCCCCCTCACGGGGGCCCTTTTCGGCGTCAGCATCCCCAGGTGGCTCGCCCCAGGGCGCACGGGGCCCCACAACATCGGCCACTTCTTCGCCGCCATGCGGGTGGACCTCTTCCGCCCCGTGGAGGAGTTCAAGGCAGAGATGGACCGCCTCATCCGGCAACTGCGGGGGCTGCCCCGCGCCCGCGGTGTGGACCGCATCTACGTGGCCGGGGAGAAGGAATGGGAGGCTGAGGAGGAGAACCGGCGGCTGGGCATCCCCCTGCCACGGCCCCACCGGGAGGCGCTCCAGGCCCTGGCCACAAGGCTGGGCCTGGAAGCACGGGCCCAGTTCCTGGCCCGCTCCTGAGGGCCCCCTACAGGCAGGGACGGTGGAGAACGGCGCGATGGAGCCAACCTGGCTTCCGGTGCTGTGGCTCCTCGTGAGCCTGGGGCTCCTCATCCTCGCCAACCGCTGGTTCGACCGGCACCTGTGGAACCTGGCCTACCTCCTCTCCCGCGACGAGGTGGTCGCGGATTTCGTCCACTTTGCCGTGCTCCTGCCCGGCGTGGTCCTGCACGAGGCAAGCCACTGGGCCTCGGCGCGCGTTCTGGGGCTGCGGGTCGGACGGCTGGAACTGTGGCCCAGGGCGGAGAAGGATGGGCTGCGCCTCGGCTCCGTCCAGGTCCAGCAGGCAGACCCCCTGCGGGGGAGCCTGGTGGGCGTCGCCCCTCTGGTGGCCGGGTCGGTGGTCCTCCTCCTGGTGGGGCGGCACGCGTTCGGCCTGGGGGCCTTCCTGGAGGCCCTGGCCCAGGGCGACGCAGGGGCCTTCTGGGCTGCCGCCCGGGCGGCGGTCGGGACCCGCGACCTCTGGCTGTGGGCCTACCTGATCTTCGCCGTGGCCAACGCCATGCTTCCCAGCCCGGCGGACCGCCAGGCGTGGCGGCCCCTGCTCCTGTACGCCGCCCTCCTGGTCGGGGGATACTGGCTCCTCGGCGGACCCCTGCCCGCGATGCCCGCCTCTCTGTGGCAGGCCCTATCAGGGGCGCTGGCCCACCTGGCCGCCACGTTCAACCTGGCCCTGGCCGTGGACCTGGCCTTCGGTCTGCTCCTCTTCGGGGCGGAGGCGGGCCTTTCGTTCCTGGCCGCGCTGCGGTAGGCGCGCTGCCGGCGTCCTGATCTGGCCTGCCTCTGGCCCGCTGCCCCAGCACTGCGGCCCTCACGCCTCCCGCAGCGCCCGCCACACCTGTTTCAGGGTGGGGCGCTTGCCGTACATGAGGAGCCCCATGCGGAACACCTTGGCCCCAACCCACAGCACCCCCGGCACGCTCAAGAGCAGGAGCACAATGCTCCCCACGATGTCTATGACGGGGACCGTCGTCAGGGGCAGGCGCACCATCATCATCGTGGGCGCGGTGAGGGGGAACCAGCAGAAGGCCCGCACGAGGGGCATGTTGGGGTTGGAGAACATGAAGCCGCTGAGCACCAGGGGCAGCGAGGCCATCAAGGAGAAGATGCCCGCCAACTGCTGGGACTCGTGCATGGTCGTCCCCAGCGCGCCCACGGAGCCCATCAGCACGGCATAGACCAGGAAGCCTAGCACGTAGTAGACCACCGCCAGGAGGAAGACCTCGGGCCGGGTCATGAGCGGGATGACCACGCCCAGAAGGGTCCCCGCGCCCCCGCTGAGGGCCATGGCCGCGAGGATCCAGACTGCCACCTGCGTGAGCCCCACGGCCCCCAGGCCGATGACCTTCCCGGCGAGGAGCTGCGTCGCGCTCACTGAGGAGAGGACGATCTCTATGACGCGGCTCATCTTCTCATCCGCCACACTCTGGAGGAGGTACCCCGACGAGGTGAAGATGGTGACGATGAGGAGGATGCTCAGGGCGTAGGGGACCATGATGCTCAGCATGGTGCCGAGCATGCCTCCCTGGCCAGTGGCCTCGCCCCCCAGCCCGACGAAGACCGGGTTCATCGGCTCCGCGATGCGGGCACGCAGGGTCGGGTCCACCCGGTCCCGCACCAGATGGGACACAAAGAAGGCCTGCACCTGCTGGGAATCCTCCAGCACGGCAGCGTCAAAGGCGTTTCCTGCGCTCACCACCTGCACCTGCCCGTTTGCCACGTAGTCCGGAGGGAAGACGAGGAGCACGCTCACCTCCCCGGAGCGGACCGCGGCCTGCCCTTCCTCCTCGGTAGGGTACAGGCGGAACCGGTCGGCGAACTCCGGCAGGATAGGGGTGAAGAGACCGGTGTGGTCCACCACGCCGATGGCCTGCAACTGGGGCGCGAACTGCTGCTCAAAGAAAGCCCCAGCCTGGCCGCCAGCCAGGGCCGCCACCCCCAGCGCCAGGAGCCCCAGGAGGGGGATGAGGATGGTCATGAGCACAAACCCCGGCCGCCGGATGTGGACCAGGTATTCGTGGCGGGCGATGATCCAGACCTCACGCATGGGCTCCCTCCTTGACCACGGCGATGAAGATCTCCTCCAGGGGCATGGTGCCCACCTCAAAGGCAGCGATGGGGACACCGCGCTCCACCAGGTGCCGCAGAAGGTCCTGGGGGGTGCTGCGGTCCAGAGTGAGGACCCATTCCTCCTCCTGACGTTCTACGCGGGTCACCCCCGGCAGGTCCTCCAGGGCGGCCGGGCCCCGCAGGCGCACCGTCTGGGCCGCGTACTGCCGCTTGATCTCCGCCAGCGGCCCGTAGAGGACGGCCCGGCCGCGGTGGATGAGGACGATGCGGTCGCAGAGGACTTCCACCAGGTTCATCTGGTGGGCGCTGAGGAGGATGGTCTTCCCCTCCGCCTGGAGGTCCCGGATCAGCCGCTTGAGGAGGTCCACGTTGACCGGGTCCAGCCCCTGGAACGGCTCGTCCAGGATGAGGAGTTCCGGGTCATGGACAAGGCTGGCCGCGAACTGGAGTTTCTGCTGCATGCCCCGGCTGAGGTCCTTCACTTTGTGGGTGGCCCACTCCGCCAGGTCCACCCGTTCCAGCCACTGGTGGGCCCGTTCCCGCGCCTCTCCACGGTCCATGCCCTTCAGTTCGGCCAGATACTCCAGCACCTCCAGGACCTTCAGGTCGCGGTACAGGCCCCGCTCCTCGGGGAGGTAGCCCACCCGCGTCCGTGCTGCGCCCGGCGGCAGGCCCAGGACGGTGATGGTCCCCTCGTCTGGCCTGAAGATGTCCATGATGGCACGGATGGTGGTGGTCTTGCCCGCGCCGTTGGGCCCCAGGAGGCCGAAGATCTCCCCCCGTTGCACGGCGAAGGTCAGGTTGTCCACCGCGGTGAAGCCATCGTACCGTTTGACCAGGTTGCGGATCTCCAGCACTGTATCTTCCATGAGTTCCTCCTGACCGGCTGCTCTCCCTGGCACGCAGCCGTGCCCCGCCAGCCACAGAACGCATTATACCACGCCTTGCTCCCACAGACCTGACCTGGGCCTGACGTTGCGGTTCCATTCTGCGCTGGGCCGTCTGTGGAGCGAGGGCCGGCGGGGCGCAAGCGCAGGGGCGCGGCGCCGCTGCAGAAAGTCCTCCCTGTGGCGCAGCAGGAAGGGGGTGCGTGCGTCGCCCCCCTTCTGCTCAGGGGGCGAGAGGGGTGAGCGCCACCCAGTCAAAGGCAGCGCCCAGGGTGCGGCTGTCGGGGTTGCGGCCCAGGCGCAGGTAGGCGGAAGGGCCCCCGACCTCCTCCAGGGCGGTCCCTCGCGGCGCGCCCTTAACCCCGATGACGGCGTGGGCCTGGCCCTCCCGGCCACGCATGTCCTCCCCCGCGCCGATGCTCCAGAGGGCCTGCACCGCCTCTTCCGTCAGGTGGCGCGCCCCGTCTTCCTGCACGGCAGCGACGACGATGTACCCTTCCGGCACCTGGGCCAGGAAGCGGGCCAGGGCCTGCGACTCGTAGGGGTTGGCCCAGGTGTCAAACCCCCGGGCCTCCACGGGGTCGCCCGTCCTGGGGTCCAACACGGCGATGTTGTATCCCCGGCGGTGGGCCGAGACGTCCACCCGGCGGCGGCCCCGCTCCACCGTCATGTAGGCGAACTTGCCACCCTCCGCCCCTGCGCTGTGGACTTCAATGTCCACCGGGGTTTCCACTCCTGTGGTCCCAATGGCCCGCACCGGCGGGAGCACATCCCGCGGCGAGTCCAGATGGGCGAAACGGAAGGCCACCCGGTTCAGGCCGTACCGCAGCGCCTCCGCGGGGACCTCCAGGGAGTATCTGCCCCAGCCAGGGACAAGGGCAACGCGGCCCACGGCGTGGCCGTTGACCAAGACCGTCACCTCCTGGGGCGCGGCCCCGGCAAAGGCGAAGGGCCAGGCCCGGAAGGTCAGGCGGTGGGGCGCCACTTCCCGCAGAGGGAAGAAGAGGGTCGCCCCCTGCTCCACCGCCCAGACCGCGCTCACCCCCGCGATCTCTTCGTCAAAACTCCACCCCGGCCCCTGGTACATCCAAGAGGCTTCCTGCCCCAGGTCCACCCGGAAACCGCGCTGCGGGGGCGGCTGGACGGTGCGGTAGACCACCAGGCCATCCTCCTCGTAGACCGGTTCCGGCTCCAGAGGGAGCACCTCCCGCACGAAGGCGAGGGTCCGCCCGCGCGTGTCGGCGTAGGGAAGGCGGCCGGGCACGGCAGGGTTCGCGGCCAGGTAGCGGACGTCGTACAGGTACAGGAGGGCGGCTGCCTGCTCGCGGGCTTTGCGGACCGTCTCTGCGTCCGGCTCCCGGTACAGTTCCAAGTCCGTCACCGCCTGGAAGAAGGGGAGGCGGCGGTAGTACTCAAAGAGGTAGGCCGGGTGCCGGGTGATGTTGCCCACGATGAGGCGTTTGCCGTGGGCCGTCTGGTAGTACTGGACCTGGGTGCTCTCGTCGCCCAGGACGCCGAAGGAATCCCGCCAGCCCAGCGGCAGGGTCAGCAGGGCGAAGTCCTCCTCCTCCCGGCCCAGGTCCTGGTAGAAGCGGGGGATGCGGGCGTCGGAGAGGGGCAGGGGGACCGCCAGGTGCTCCAGGAGGGCGCCAGCGACGACCACCACAGCCACCAAGGGCAGCAAGGCCGTCCCCTTTCCCCGTTGGACGAGGGCCGCGCGGGCCCGTCCCAGGAGCCACGCCAGGCCGTACCCGGCCAGCACCGCCACGCACAGGAGGAGGAGCACGCTGAAGCGGTTGGGGGCCCGGTTGCCCCGCACCACCGGCATGTAGTGGAGCAGGATGAAGGGCAGGGGGAAACGGACCTGGAGGCCGTCAAAATCAAAGACGGACTGCCCGTTGACCTGGAGGACGGGCCCCAGGCTGAAGAGGGCCGAGAGGAACGCCCCCCAAACCCACCCCGCGGCCCGCCGGCCCCTGCAGCGCCAGCCCAGGAGCGAGAGGACGATCAGCCCCCAGCCCACCACCACCGTGTTCACGTCGGCAAAGCGGGCCGAGCCTTCCTTCACCTGGGCCAGGTGCTTCGTCCAGTCCTGGCCCCAGAGAGGGTTGAGGGCCGTGGGGGTGACGAAACTCAGGAGGTCCGCCGAGAGGCGGTCGGCGTGGCCCCAGCCGGAGAGCATGTAGCCCCGGCGGAGTTCCGGCACGGCGTAGACCAGCACCGGCGAGTAGGTCACCGCCGCGGCGAGGGCCAGGACCGCGAGTTTCCCCACGAGGCCAACCCACGAGGGCACGCGCCCCAGGCCTGGCAAGGGGTGGAGGCCGCGGGCCGTACCCTGGCGCAGGGCCACAGCCACGTACACCACCGTGAGGAGGGCCAGGAAGACCCCGAAGATCATCTCGCACAGGAGGGCCAGCGTGGCGAAGAGACCGGCCATCACGGGGTTCTTCCAGGAGCGCTCGTGGACCGTCTTGACCAGGTAGAGGGCGTAGAAGGGGATCCACTGGGTGCTCACCATGTCGTAGTGGCCAAGCGCGGCGTAGATGGCCCTCGGCGCGGCAAAGGCGTAGAAGGCCCCTGCCCCGACTGCAGCCAGCCAGCGCACCTCCGCCGGGGGCACGTGGCGCCCCTCACCTCGCTTCAGGAGGTAGGTCACCAGCAGGTAAGTGCCGTAGCCGCTCAGCACGGTCGTGAGGAGGAGCAGGAGGTTGCTCACCGCCGGCAGGGGCAGAAAGGGCTGGAGCGGCAGCGAGACCAGGGCATGGTAGAGGACGTAGGTGTAGAGGACGAAACTGGTCCCCAGAGGGTAGAAGATGTAGTCGGTGTAGAGGGGGTTGGCGTGGAGGTCCAGAGCCGCGTGTTTGAACCACCACAGGTTGTAGACGAAGGTGAACTCGTCAAAGGCCCAGGTGGGGCTGCCAGGCACATGGGTGGTGAAGTGGAGGGGCAAGGGATAGGAAAGGACCACGGCCAGGGCCCCCAGCAGGGCCAGGGCCAGCAGGTCTTTGCGCCCCTTGTGGGTCATCCAGTGCCTCACGGTGGCCGATGCACCTCTCCCCGGGAGTCGCGCGACGGGCTGCCGCCGCAGGACGGGCGGTATCTTACCACAGCGGCAGGGGGTCGGCAAATCCGCGCCGCGCCCCCTACGGGCCTTCCGCTTTCTCGGCCACGACCCAGTAGACCGCGCCCTCCCGCACGATGCGCACCTCCGCGCCCAGGCTGGCCAGACCCTCCGCCACCCACTCGGCCGGGCGGAAGCGGCTTTGCATCAGCAGGAGCCGTTCCCCCAGGGCGATGCCCCGCACGGCCAGGTGGCGGATGTCCGGCTCTTCAATGACCACCCGCCCTCCGGGGGCCAGGACGCGCCACATCTCCTGGAGGGCCCGGGCCTGGTCGGCCAGGTGGTGGAAGGCATCCACCACGACGATGCGGCCGTAGGCCCCGGAGGGGAAG
>JBMFPD010000046.1:0-15300 GCA_049969295.1 Anaerolineae bacterium
TTCTGGCGCGGCAGACCGTAGGGCACGCCTCCTGGCGTGCCCTCTGCGCCGGGAAGAGCGGTGATACCCTCCCCTTTTGTAAAAACGAGACAGCCCTGTGCGGAAGGTCCCTGCCCTTACCCTTCCCCACAACCCACTGCAACCCTCTCCAGAGATTGCCAGTCTCTGCCCTTCCGTGCTATACTTGCGCTGCCCTGGCACGGGGGATCCTCCCCGGACCCAGGAACCCTTCTCGGGGAGGGAGACGGTGCGCTACCCGCTGAAGATCGTCACCACGCAGGCGATGCGAGACCTGGAGCGGCGCACCCACGAGTCCGGCCACACCTACGCCGACATGATGGAACTCGCGGGCCGCGCCGTGGCCGCCGTCATCCACCGGGACCGCCCCCCCGCGGAGGGGCAGCAGGTCCTGGTCCTGGCCGGCCCCGGCAACAACGGCGGCGATGGCCTGGTGGCGGCCCGGTACCTGGCCCAATGGGGACACCCGGTGCGGGTCTACTGCGTCCGCCGCAGCCCAGAAGGGGATGCCAACTACGCCCGCCTTCAGGACGTCGGGGTGGAGGTGGCCCACGCTGAAGCGGACGAGGGCCTGGCAGCCCTCCGGGCCTGGGTGGGCGAGGTGGCCATCCTGGTGGATGCGCTCCTCGGAACGGGCGTCAGCCGCCCCATTGAGGGGCTGATGAAAGAAGTCCTGGACCTGGTGCGCGGCCGTCTCCGGGCTGGAGGGGGGTTGCCTTCCTCCGGTGAGGCTGCGGAGGTGGTCTGGCCAGCGGCTCCTGCGGCCTCTGCCGCCACCCGCAGGCCCCTGGTCGTGGCTGTGGATTGCCCCAGCGGCCTGAACTGCGACACGGGCGCGCTGGACCCGGCGGCCATCCCCGCTGACGTGACGGTGACCTTCGCCTACCCCAAGGCTGGCCACTTCCTGTTCCCCGGCGCGGCAGCCGTGGGGCTGCTGTCCGTGGCCGACATCGGCATCAACCCGGCCTTCGCCGCGGCCATTCCGGTGGAGGTGGCCACGGGGGAGGCCGTGGCCGCGCTCCTGCCGGACCGTCCTCCCGACGCCCACAAGGGGACCTTCGGCAAGGCCCTCGTCGTGGCCGGCTCGGTGAACTACACCGGCGCGGCCTACCTGGCTGCGGCGGCCGCGGCCCGCTCCGGCGCTGGTCTGGTGACGGTGGCCCTGCCCCGCCCCCTGCACCCTATCCTGGCCAGCCGCCTGGCCGAGGCCACCTGGATCGTCCTGCCCCACGACATGGGGGTCATCCACCGGGATGCCATCTCCGTCCTGGAGGAGCACCTGGAGGGGTACCGCGCCCTCCTCCTCGGCCCGGGCCTGACCCAGGAGAAGGAGGCCGTCCGCTTCGTCCAGGAATTCCTGCAGCGGGAGGTGGCCCACCACCCCCCGACGCCCATCGGCTTCCTGAAGGACGTGGCTGGGGCCGTGCCCTCTGGCGAGGCGAAGGCCGGTCCACCCTGGCCCCCCCTGGTCCTGGATGCCGACGCCCTCAACGCCCTGGCCCAGAGTGAGGGCTGGCCACGGTGGCTCGCGGGGGTCCAGGCTGTGCTGACGCCCCACGCTGGAGAAATGGCCCGCCTCCTGGGGACCACCCCGGGGGAGGTCCAGGCCGCCCGTTGGAAGGTGGCCTCCGAGGCCGCCAGGGCATGGAACCAAGTGGTGGTCCTCAAAGGGGCCTTCACCGTCACCGCCTCGCCGGATGGCCGCCTGACGGTCAACCCCTTTGCCAACCCCGCCCTGGCCACCGCCGGCTCGGGGGACGTCCTGGCGGGGCTCATCACCGGGTTCCTGGCGCAGGGGATGGGGCCGTGGGAGGCGGCGGTGGCTGGCGCGTACGTGCACGGTCTGGCTGGAGACCTGGCCCGCCAGGCCACCGGCGATGCGGGGGTGCTGGCTGGGGACCTCCTCCCCCACATCCCCGAGGCCCTGCGGCGGCTCCGCGCCCTGCGCTGCGCCTGAAGGAGGAGTTCGCCGATGCGCATCCTGGCCGTGGACATTGGCGGAGGCACCCAGGACATCCTCCTCTTTGATACGGAGCGGACGCCGGAGAACTGCCTGCGGATGGTCATGCCTGCGCCCACGGTCCTCCTGGCGCGGGAGATCCAGAGGGCGACCCAGCGCCGCGAGCCGATCCTCCTCACCGGCGTGACCATGGGCGGCGGCCCCTCTCGCACCGCGGTGGAGCGGCACCTGGCGGCGGGCCTGCCAGTCTACGCCACGCCGGACGCCGCCCGTACCTTTGACGACGAACTGGAAGAGGTGCAGGCGATGGGGGTGCTCATCGTCTCGGAGGACGAGGCCCGCACCCTGCATCATGCCCGGCGCATCCAGACCCGCGATCTGGACCTCCCCAGCATCCGCTCGGCGCTGAAGGCCCTGGGGGCCCCTATGGATCTGGACGGCCTGGCGGTGGCCGTCTTTGACCACGGGCAGGCCCCACCTGGCGAGAGCGACCGTCGCTTCCGCTTCCAGTACCTGGAGGAGCGCATCCTCCACGGAGGCCTGACCGCCCTGGCCTACCGCGCGGAGGACATCCCGCCCTTCCTGACCCGCATGCGCGCCGTGGTCCAGGAGGCCCCTTCGGACCTCCCCCTGATGGTCATGGATACGGCGCCTGCAGCCATCCTGGGTGCGCTGGAGGAACCGCAGGTGCGGCGCCAACCCCACGTGGTGGCGGTGAACGTGGGGAACTTCCACACCCTGGCCTTTGACCTGCGGGAGGGGGAGATCCAGGGGTTCTTTGAGCACCACACGGATCTCCTCTCCCTCTTCCGGCTGGAGGCGCTCCTCAAAGGGCTGGCCGCGGGGACCCTCTCCAACGAGGCCCTCTTCGCCGACCACGGGCATGGGGCCTGGATTCGCCCCCACCGGAGCGCGCCGGTGGAGTTCCTGGTGGCGACGGGGCCGCGGCGGGAGATCCTCAAAGGGTCGGTCCTCGCGCCCTATTTTGCCGCGCCTTACGGCGACATGATGATGGCAGGGTGCTGGGGGCTGATCCGGGCGGCGACGGAGGTCATGCCGGAATGGGCGGAGGAGATCGGACGGGTCCTTCCAGCCCCGGGCTGATTTGACCGCCGTGGACGTTGGTGGTAGAATTTCCTGTGAGGGGCGGTGGCGGAAGGGCAGACGCTGTGGACTTAAAATCCACTGGAGGCGACTCCGTGTGGGTTCAAATCCCACCCGCCCTATGTGTAGCGGTCGCGCAGGACCGACGCCCCCACTTCCCGAAGATCAGGACACGGGATCATTGGGACAGATCTCTTCACTCCGCACGCACTCCCTGAGCCAGAAGGATCTGGCATCCCATACTCTTACTCAAGGCGAGGTGCCCCCATGGTTCCAGCTCCTTCCGACCATCTCTCGTCCGTTTGGCTTCGCATCTTCCCCATCACGGTGGAGCGCGGTGAAGGCCCCTACGTCTACACGACCGACGGCCGGCGTTTCCTGGATTTCACCTGCGGCATCGCCGTGACCAACACCGGCCACTGCCACCCGAAGGTGGTACGGGCCATCCAGGAGCAGGCTGCCCGCATCATCCACGCCCAGATGAACATCGGCGTCCACGACCGGGCCCTGGAGCTGACCGAACGGCTCCGGCAGGTGGTCCCCTCGCACCTGGATTCCTTCTTCTTCGGCAACAGCGGCGCAGAGGCCGTGGAGGCGGCGGTCAAACTGGCCCGCCAGGCCACGGGAAAGCCCAACATCATCGTCTTCCAGGGGAGTTTCCACGGGCGCACCGTGGGGGCCATGTCCCTGACCACGTCCAAGACCATCTACCGCCTGCGCTATCAGCCGCTGATGGCCGGCGTGTTCGTGGCCCCCTACCCCTACGCCTACCGCTACGGGTGGGAGCCGGAGGCGTGCAGCCAGTGGTGCCTGCGGGAGGTGGAGCACCTCCTCCACACCCAGACCGACCCCAGCGAGACCGCCGCCATCCTCGTGGAACCGGTCCTGGGGGAGGGCGGCTACGTGGTCCCGCCCCCCTCCTTCCTGCCGGGCCTGCGCAGGATCTGCGACGAGCACGGCATCCTGCTCATCATTGACGAGGTGCAGACTGGCTTCGGGCGCACCGGGCGCTTCTTCGCCCTGGAACACTTCGGTGTCCGGCCGGATATCCTGGTGATGGCCAAGGCCCTGGCCTCCGGGCTCCCCCTGAGCGGCATCGCCGCGTCCTCGGACCTGATGGCAAGATGGGAGACGGGGTCCCACGGCAGCACCTACGGGGGGAACGCCGTCGCCTGCGCCGCGGCCATCGCCACGCTGGAGGTGCTGCAGGAAGAGGGCCTGGTGGAGAACGCAGCCCGGCAGGGGGCGCACCTCCTGGAGCGGCTGCGGGCTGTGGCCGAGCGGTACCCCGTGGTGGGGGATGTGCGGGGCCTCGGCCTGATGATCGGCACGGAGTTCACCACCCCCGAGGGCAAGCCCGACGCGGCCACGGCCAAGGCCGTGCAGCAGAAGTGCTTTGAGCGGGGCCTCCTCCTCCTGACCTGCGGCCCCTACAGCAACACCATCCGGTGGATCCCTCCGCTGATCGTGGACACGGCCACGGTGGACCAGGCCGCGGACATCTTCGAAGCGGCCGTGGCCGAAGCCTGCCAGAAGTGAGAAGCCCCGGCCCTGCTGGGGAAGCCATTCCCACACCCCATGGAGGATGCACATGGACAGAACCGACTTCACTGGCCGAGACTTCCTGACCCTGATGGACTACACCAAGGACGAGATCCTCTACATCCTGGAGGTCTCCGCGGATTTCAAACGCAAACTGCGGCGCCGCGAGCCTCACGCCGTCCTGGTGGGGCGCACGGCGGCCATGATCTTTGAGAAGAAGTCCACCCGCACCCGCACCTCCTTCCAGGCTGCCTGCGCGCACCTGGGCATCCAGAGTTTCTACATGCGCCCGGACGAGATGCAGTTGGCCCGTGGCGAGCCCATCAGCGATACGGCCCGCGTCCTGGACCGCTACTGCGACGTCCTCTTCATCCGCACCTTCGCCCAGGAGACGGTGGAAGAGTTCGCCCACTACATGAAAGCTCCCGTCATCAACGCCCTCACCGACCTCACCCACCCCTGCCAGGGGCTGGCCGACCTCCTCACCATCTGGGAGCACAAGGGGCGGCTGGAAGGCCTGAAACTCTGCTACACTGGTGACATCTTCAACGTGGCCCACACCCTGATGGTGGCCGGAAGCCTCGTGGGCATGGACGTCTACGTGGCCGGGCCCGAGGGGTATGCGCCCAAGCCCCGCATCTGGGAGTTCGCCCAGGCCCAGGCCAAGAAGTCCGGCGTCCGCATCGTCTACACCCACGACTTTGACGAGGCCCTCCGCGATGCGGACATCGTCTACGCCAACACCTGGCACAGCATGGGCGCCGCGGAACTGGAGAAGGAGAAGCGAGCCCGGGAGTTCGCCCCGTACCGGGTGGATGCCGCCGCCATGAAGAAAGCGAAGCCAGACGCGATCTTCATGCACTGCCTCCCCGCCTACCGGGGAGAGGAAATGACAGAGGAGGTGATTGAAGGGCCCCAATCCGTCGTTTTTGACCAGGCAGAGAACCGCATGCACACCGAGAAAGCGCTGCTCTACCTGCTCCTGGACTAGCAAAGAGACGGAGGCCCTTGCCCAGGCCGGCCGTCCTATTGCCCGTCCCCATCGTGGCCCGAGCAGCCCAACCAGAGCCACTCGCGAAGGAAGGAGGGAATGCCGTGAACACGCGGAGAAGGTCGGTCCTTGTGCTCGCCCTGTTGGTCGTGCTCATCCCGCTGGTCCTCGCGGGGTGCGGCCCCAAGACTCCCGCCAGCGTGCGCATCGGCATTGTGGGGCCGTTCACTGGTTCTGTTGCCTACTACGGCAACCTGATGAAGCAGGGCGGCCTGCTGGCCGTGGACGAGATCAACAAGGCTGGCGGCGTCAACATCGGGGGCAAGAAGGTCCCCATTGAGGCCTTCCCTGTGGACGACGCCGGCAAGCCCGCCGAGTCCGTGGCCGCGGTGGAGAAACTGATCACCCAGGACAAGGTGGTCATCGTCATCGGGGCGTACCTCAGTTCTTGTACCCTGGCCAACCTGGAGGTCACCGGCCGCTACAACATCACCCAGATCGTGCCTATCGCCGTAGCCGATGCCATCACCACCGGCCACCCTTGGGTCTTCCGCAACTGCCCCAACCAGTCCATGCAGACCGGCCAGATGGCCGTCTGGGCCGTGGAGAAGTCGGGCCTGAAGACCTTCGCCCTCTTCCTCCAGAACGATGACTACGGCCGCGGGGGTGGTGAGGTCTTCCGCAAGGCTGCGGAGAAGGCCGGGGTCCAGATCGTCACCACCGAGTACTTCAATTTGGGGGACACCGACTTCAGCACCCAACTGACCAAGATCAAGTCCCTCAACCCCGAAGGGATCTTCCTGGTCGCCCTGGTGACTGAGGGCAGTCAGATCGTCAAACAGGCCCGCTCCATGGGCATGACGCAGCAGTTCTTCGGCCTGGGCGGCTTCGCCAGCCAGAAGTTCCTGGAACTGGCGGGGGATGCAGCCGAGGGGATGATCCACGTCAGTTACTGGGAGCCGGACCCCAACAACCCCAAGTCCCTGGAGTTCGCCAAGGCCATGCCCGCCTTCAGCGGCATGGAGGCGGAGATGTTCTCGGCGGCCACCTACGACGCCGTCTACATCGCCAAGGAGGCTCTGGAGAAGGCCGGCTGCGCCTCCCAGGAGGCGGAGTGCCAGGAGAAGATCCGCAAGGCCCTCCACGCGATGGACTACATGGGCGTCCAGGGCCGCACCTACTTTGACGAAGAGGGGCAGGGGCAGCTGTGCTTCTACATCGTCCGCGTGCAGGGAGGGAAGCGGACCATCATTGACAAGGCCTGCCCCGGCGGTCAGTGACGGACCGGATGCATGTCCCGAGGGGCTCCTGGCAGCCTGGCTGCCGGGGCCCCTCCCTTGTATCAGGGGGGAGACATGTCTCTTGAGACATTGCTCGGGCAACAGATCTTGAACGGCCTGGTCATGGGAGCGATCTACGCCTGCATGGCCCTGGGCCTGACCCTGATCTACGGCATCCTGGACCAGGTGAACTTCGCCCACGGTGAGATGTACATGCTGGGGGCGTACGCCGTCCTCGTCTTCTCCTCCTGGCTTCACCTGCCCTATCCGCTGGCCATCCTCCTGGGGATGGTGGCCATCGCCCTCCTGGGCCTCCTCTTTGAACACGGCATCTTCCGCCCCCTGCGGGGCACGCCGGAACTGAACACCATCATCGCCTCGCTGGGGGCTTCCATCTTCCTGTGGAACCTGGCCCTGGTGGTCTTCGGGCCCATCCCCCAGGAACTGAAGACCTCCATCGCCTTCCAGAGCGTGCAGCTCGGGCCCCTCTCCACCTCGGTCCAGCGCCTCCTGGTCATCTTCGTCTCCGTGGCCATGATCGGCATCCTGTACCTGGTCATCATGCGCACGCGCATCGGCAAGGCCATGCGCGCTGCCTCCCAGGACAGGGACATCGCCCAACTGATGGGCGTGGACATCGGCCGCATTGCCGAACTCACCTTCATGGTGGGCGGCGCGCTGGCGGCTCTGGCCGGCGGCCTCATCGCCCCGATCTTCCTGGTCTACCCCAGCATGGGGCTCATGGCCGCGCAGAAGGCCTTTGTGGTGGTCATCCTGGGGGGGATGGGCAACGTCCTGGGGGCTATCACGGCGGGCTTCTTCCTCGGCGTGGTGGAAAGCATCGCCGCGGGGTTCGTCTCCTCCCAACTGCGCGACCTCTTCGCCTTCGCCATCCTGGTCCTCGTGCTGTGGATCCGGCCGGAGGGCTTCTTCGGCCGCACCGCGAAGAAGGGAGGATGAGGCCATGACCCGCGATCCGAAAGCCCAACTTGTGGAGGAGCGCGCCAGGGCCCTCCCCGCGGGAGGGCTGGCCGAGTGGGTGCGCCGTCTCCCCAGGTCCCGGGTCAGCGCAGTCCTGGGCCTCCTGGCCCTGGTTGCCGTGCCCTGGGTGGTGCAGGACCCTTACCTCCTCCACATGATCAACATGGCGTTGATCTTCATCCTGGTGGCCTCCAGCCTCAACCTGCTGGTGGGGTACGCTGGCCGGCTGAACCTGGGGTATGCCGCCTTCTACGGCGTGGGGGCCTACACGTCAGCCATCCTGACTGTGAAATTGGGGTGGCCCTTCTGGCTAACCCTGCCCCTGGGAGGGCTGGCCAGCCTGACCGTGGGCCTGATCATCGGGGTACCGTGCCTGCGGCTCAAGGGGCCGTACCTGGCCATCGCCACCCTGAGTTTCGGCGAGATCACCCGCATCATCGCCCACAACTGGGATGCCGTGACCAACGGCCCCTTGGGCATGCGGGGCATCCCTGCCCCTACCCCGATCCCCATCCCTGGCCTGGGAAGCCTCACCTTCGTCAGCAAGACCAACTATTACTACCTCCTGCTGGCGGTGGTGCTCCTGTGCCTCTGGGGTATCCGTCGCCTCATCCAATCGCAACTGGGCCGGTGCTTTGAGGCCCTGCGGGAAGACGATATCCTGGCCGAGCACGTGGGCATCAACACCGTGTGGGCCAAACTGGTCAACTACGCAGTGAGCGCGTTCTTCGCCGGCATCGCCGGGGTCCTCTACGCCCATTACATCCGCTACGTCAGCCCCGAGACCCTGAGCCTGGGAGAGTCGTTCACCATGGTGGCCATGGTGGTCGTGGGGGGTATGGGGACCTTTGCCGGTCCCATCGTCGGGGCCATCCTGTTCACCTGGCTGCCGGAGATCCTGCGGGTGGCGGCCAGTTACCGCATGGTCATCTACGGCGCCATCATGATGCTCTCCATCCTCTTCATGCGCTCCGGCCTGGTGGGGGCCTATGCTTCCTTGCTGGAGCGGTGGCAGCGCAGGCGGGAGGGGCGGACGCCATGACCACAGCACGCGAACCCATCCTGGAGGTGAGCCGCCTGAGCAAGCACTTCGGCGGCCTGGCCGCGGTGGACGGGGTGGACTTTGCCCTCTACCCAGGGGAGATCCTGAGCCTGATCGGGCCCAACGGGGCGGGCAAGACGACCGTCTTCAACTGCATCACCGGCATCTACCGCCCTACCAGCGGCGACATCCGCTTCCGGGGCGAGAGCCTGGTGGGGCAGGCACCTCACCAGATCATCCGGCGCGGCATCGCCCGCACCTTCCAGATCACCCGCCTCTTCAAGGGGATGACCGTCCTGGAGAACGTGGTGATCGCCCAGCACCTCCACGTCCCCTCCAGCCTGTGGGACGCTTTCTTCGGCCTGAACCGCGCCGCGCGCGAGGCGCGGCGCCGCGAGGAGGCGCTGGAGCAACTGGCCTTCGTGGGCCTGGCCGACAAAGCAGACGTCAAAGCCGAGAACCTCTCCCTGGGAGAGCAGAAGCGGCTGGAACTGGCCATCGCCCTCACCACACGCCCGACCCTGCTCCTCCTGGACGAGCCTGCCGCAGGCCTGAACCCCAGCGAGACCCAGCAATTGGACCAGTTGATCGCCAGGGTCCGCGAAAGCGGCATCACCGTGTTCCTCATTGAGCACGACATGCGCATGGTGATGGGCATCTCGGACCGCATCGTGGTGCTCAACTACGGACGCAAACTGGCCGAAGGGAAGCCGGACGAGATCAGCCGGAACCCGGAGGTCATCGAGGCGTACCTGGGACGGATGGAGATCGTATGATCAGGCTATCCGACGTCCACAGTTACTATGGAAAGGCGCACATCCTCAAGGGCATCTCCCTGGAGGTCTCCGAGGGGGAGATCGTCACCTTGATCGGGGCCAACGGGGCGGGGAAGACCACCACCCTGCGGACCATCTCGGGCCTCATCCACCCGGCCCAGGGCCGCATTGAGTTTATGGGGCAGCGGATTGACCACCTCCCCGCCCCCAAGATCGTGCGGCTGGGGATCTCCCACGTGCCGGAGGGGCGGCGCGTCTTCCCCAACATGACCGTCTCCGAGAACCTGGACATGGGCGGGTTCGTCCTGGGCAACGACAGGGCGCGCCTTCAGGAGAACCGCGAGCGGGTCTACGCCCTCTTCCCCCTCCTGGCCGAGCGGCGCAACCAGTTGGCCGGTACCCTCTCCGGAGGCGAGCAGCAGATGCTGGCCATCGGCCGCGGCCTCATGTCCAGCCCCAAGGTCTTCCTGCTGGACGAACCTTCGCTGGGCCTCGCGCCGAAACTGGTGGAACTGATCTTTGAGGTGATCCAGGACATCAATAAGCAGGGGACCACCATCCTTCTGGTGGAGCAGAACGCGGCCATGGCCCTGCGCATCGCCCACCGCGCTTACGTCCTGGAGACGGGGCGCATCGCCCTCCAGGGCTCCGCAGAAGAACTCATGGGCAACGAGCACGTCCGCAGGGCCTACCTCGGCAAGTGAGGGGGCACCCAGCCATCCTCTCTCCGCATGGGTGGGGCGCAGCGCCGCTGCGCCCCACGTCCTTGATGGGGTGCGCGTCCGAGGGGAAGGGCGCAGGGCCAGTCCAGACCTTCAAGGCTCCCCGATGGCCTGCTCCACGGCGCGGCCCAGGGAGTCGCGGTCAAAGGGCTTGGGCAGCCAGCCCACCACGCCTGGTGTGGAGAGGTCCGGGGCGTCAAAGCCCCGCGGGTACCCGCTCATGAGGAGGACCTTCACGTTGGGGTTGAGTTCCCGCATGTACCGGAGGAGGTCCTTGCCGCTCATCCCTGGCATCACCATGTCGCTGATGACCAGGGCGATCTGAGGCGCGAGCCTCTCGTACACTTCCAGCGCCCACTGGCCAGAGGGGGCCACCACCACTTCGTACCCCAGGTCCTCCAGCATGCGGCGGCCCACCTCCCGCACAGCCTGGTTATCCTCCACGAACAGGATGAGCTGTCCCTTCCCCCGTACGGGAGGCACGAGCGCCTCTTCCTCCCGTGCCTCGGGCTTCTCTGCGGGGACATACAGAGGGAAGTAGAGGGTAAAGGTGCTCCCCTCCCCCACCTCGGTTTCCACCTGGATGTGGCCCCGGTGCTGCTTGACGATGCCGTAGACCTGGGACAGCCCCAGCCCCGCGCCCTCGTGGAGGGGCTTGGTGGTGAAGAAGGGCTCAAAGATGTGGGGGATGAAGTCGGAGGGCATGCCACAGCCGGTATCCTGCACCGAAAGGGCCACCCACCGGCCGGGCCCCATCTCCGGCACCGGGGGCGTGTCCCCAGGGCCCAGGTCCACCACCCTCAGGCCCAGGGTCAGGGTGCCCTCGCCCAGCATGGCGTCGCGGGCGTTCACCACCAGGTTCATGAGGGCCTGCTGCAACTGGACCGGGTCCCCCATGACCCACACGCTGCCCGGTGGCGGGTCGTAGACGATGCGGATGCTCTCCGGAATGGTCCGTCGCAGCAGGGCAAGGGCTTCCTCCATGAAGGGCACCAGGTCCAGAGGCCGCTGTTGGGAGATGGACTTGCGGCTGAAGTCCAGGATCTGGCGCACCAACTGAGCGGCCCGCTGCCCCTGCGCGCTGATGGACTCCAGAGTGCGCTGAGCGTCTTCGGGGATGTCGTCACGGCGGGCCAGGAGTTGCGAGAAGCCGATGATGCCAGTGAGGATGTTGTTGAAGTCGTGGGCGATGCCAGCCGCCAACTGCCCGATGGCCGCCAGGCGCGCCTGGGCCTCCTCCTGCTGGCGGGCCTCCCGCTCTTTCGTCACCTCCCGCACCACCAGGACCCACCCCGCACCTTCCCCCGCTCCGCGCAGGGGTTCGGCGGCCACTTCAAAGAAGCGGGGCCTGGGACCCTCCAGCCGGACCTCGTGCCAGCGGCCCTCCTTCGGGGGAGCCAGAAGCGCCTTGAGGGAGTAGGGCCCCAGGTGCCTGAGGATATCCCCTTCCCTCGCCTCCGTCAGGACGGCGAGGAGGTCGCGGGCCGCCGGGTTGGCCTGGCGGATGCGCCCTTCCCCGTCCAGGAGGAGCACCCCCTCGGGCACGGTCTCCAGGATGGCCTGCACTTCCTGGGCACGGGCCTTCTCCTCGGTGAGGTCCTCCATCGCCCCCTCGTAGAAACGGACCCGTCCCTCCCCGTCGCGCACGGCGCGGACCGTGTTCCTCGTCCAGATGGCCCGTCCGTCGTAGCGGCGCAGGCGCAGTTCCACACCCTGCAGGACCTCCCGCTCCTCCAAACGCGCCAGGTGGCGCGCTCGCTCCTCGGGGTCCACGTACAGGTCCTGCACGGGCGTCTGGAGAAGGGTCTCTCGGTCGGGGTAGCCCAGCATGGCCACCAGGGCGGGGTTGGCTTCCAGGATGCGGCCTTCGGGGGTGGTGCGGTAGAGGCCCACCGGCACCCGTTCAAAGAGGTTCTGGTAGCGGGCTTCGGCCTCCTGCCGCGCCCGGCGCTCTTCAGCGCGGGCCAGGACCAGGCGCACCGTGGCCGGCAGGCGGCGGAAGTGCTTGGGCGACTTGAGGACGTAGTCGTCCAGGCCGGCCTTCATGGCTTCCACGGCGATCTCCTCGTTCCCCGTGCCGGTGAACATGATCACCGGTCGGTGGGGGTAGCGCTCCTTCACCGCCCGGAGCACCTCCAGGCCGTTGGTCCAGTGCAGTTGGTAATCGGTGATGACCAGGTCAAACGCGCCAGATTCCAGGGCACGGGCCAGGGCCTCCGGGTTCGGGATGTGCCCCACCGCCAAGGCTCCGAACTCCCGCTCCAGTTCCCGCGCCGTCAACACCCGGTCGTCCGGGTTGTCGTCCACCAGAAGGACCCGCAAGCGCTTCTCCTGTGGCTCCGCCATCCGCACCCCTCCTGCACCTGGCCCCTGCCCTTTTCCCTTCCGTCCGTGGAGGGGAATGGGGAAGCACAAGGCCCCCCTTTGTCTCCGCCCCCTCCCGCGTGCGGGGAGAGGCCCAGCCCAGAGGGTGGGGTTGGAGGGCGCACGGCCGTGCGCCCCTACCTCCCCGCCGCTTCGCTCAGAATGACGTACCGTCAACAACCAGTGTGGTGCAGCACTAGCCCTGGCCCTCTTCCTTCCCAAGAGAGGGCTTGCGGTTCAAGAGGAGCCAGTACAGGCCCAAGACCTTGACCATGTTCAGCAGGGCTTCAAACCCCACGGGCTTCACCAGGTACGAATTGGCCCCCAGGTCGTAGGCGCGATCAATGTCCGGCGTCTCGCCAGAGGAGGTGAGGACGACCACAGGCATCCGCCGCAGGCCCGGCTGTGCCCGCAGCCACTCCAGCACCTCAAACCCGCTCTTGCGGGGCAACCGAAGGTCCAGGAGGACCAGTTCGGGGACGGGGTTTGCAGCCAGGTCGGAGAGGTAAGCCACAGCCTCCTCCCCATCTCGGGCCACCACCAGGGGGTTCGCCACGTTGGCCTTGCGAAAGGCCCGCTCAATGAGGAGGATATCGTCCTCGTTGTCCTCCACCAGCAAGATGGCGTGGGCTCGTGCGGACATCCTTCCTCACCCTCTCCTCTCAAAGAGCGACACTGCCGGTTCTCCCTTCGCCGCCTTTCCGCAATTCTACCCAAAAACGGCTTCCTTTGCCAATTTCCGATTCCACCCCAACGTGGCCGCCCATGCGCTCCACGCCGCGGCGGACGATGGCCAGCCCCACCCCGGTGCCCGGGTAGGCCTCCCAGCCGTGGAGGCGCTCAAAAATGTGGAAGATGCGCCCCTGGTGCTCGGGGGCGATGCCGATGCCGTTGTCCTCCACCCACAGGCGCACTGCCTCGTCCCTCGCTTCCGCCCAGATGCGGACTTGAGGCCGCACCCCCGGGGCCACGAACTTGAGGGCGTTGTCCACCAGGTTGGCCAGCACCTGCACAAGGGTGGTCTCGTGCCCCTCCACTTCGGGCAGGGGGCGTTCTACCACCACCTGGGCCTCCCGCTCCTGGACCGTGGGGGCCAGTTCCTCCAGCACGGTCTCCACCACGCGGTCCAGAGGGACGGAGGAGAGGCGCATCTCCTGGCGGCCCAGGCGGCTGTAAGCCAGGAGGTCGTTGATGAGGAGGTTCATCTTCTCTGCAGCGGCCACGATGCGCCGGGCGTAGTCCCG
This sequence comes from Anaerolineae bacterium, assembly GCA_049969295.1. Lineage (GTDB taxonomy): Bacteria > Chloroflexota > Anaerolineae > DTPP01 > DTPP01 > DAOTYM01. The sequence goes on from JBMFPD010000046.1 coordinate 14,025, forward strand.
GGCGGTGGGGTCCAGATCCGCGGCGTAGTCTTCCAACAGGGCCTGGGCAAATCCCTCCATGGCCCGCAGAGGGGCGCGCAGGTCGTGGGAGACGGAGTAGGCGAAGGCTTCCAGTTCCTGGTTGGCCGCCTCCAGTTGCCGTGTGGTGGAGGCCAATTTGCGGTTGGCGGCCTGCAGGTCCTCCAGGAGGTTGGTCAGGGCGCGGTTGAGGCGGGCCGCTTCGGCCACCCGCTCCTCCAGTTGGGCCGTCCGCTCCCGGACCCGTTGCTCCAGTTCCTCCGTGTACTGCCGCAGCACCCTTTCCGCCTGCTTCAGGTGGGTGATATCCAGCACGGTGAACGTGATGCCCTGGGAGAAATCCTGCGGGTCCAGAGGGGCCGAACTGAGGAGGACGTCAATCCCGTGGCCGTCCTTGCATCGGAAGTGCGTCTCCACGGACCCCACACCGCGCTCCCGGATCTCGGCGTACTTCTCCCGGCCCACGCGCTGGTACTCTTCGTCGCTTTCGTAGAGGAGGCGAGCGCTCTGCCCTTCCAGTTCCTCCCGGGCGTAGCCCAACATGGTGCAGAGACGCTCGTTGACCGAGAGGAGCACCCGATCCGGGTAACTGACGATGCCGATGCCCACCGGGGCAGCCTGGAAGAGGCTGCGCAGGCGGGCTTCCTCCTGGTGCAGGAACTTCCTGGCTTCCCTGGCCTGCGCCTCAGCCCCTTCTTTCTCCCGCAGCATCTGCTGGAGTTGGTGGGCCTGGTAGATCAGGGACAGGTGTCCCTCCACCTGGTCGCGGAACTGGCGGAGGAGTCCGTCCTGCTCGGGGGTGTAGGGGTTCTCTTTGGTATCCAGGACGCAAATGGTGCCGAAGACCTCGCCGTTGGGCCAGCGGAGAGGGTACCCCAGGTAGGAGACCATGCCGAGTTTGATGTCCGGGTTCTGGGACCAGGCTGGGTCCTTGCGCGCATCGGGGACAAGGAGTTTCCCTTTGGAGGTGATGACCCGCTCGCAGTAGAGGCCGGCCAGGCGCTCCCGGTCGCCCACATGGTAGGGGTTCCCCTCGGAGTGGCTGGCGCGGAAGACCTCAATGTAGGGCGGTTCGGCGCGCATGATGAGCGCGGCTGGCACCCCGATGAGGCGCGCTAGGAGGTCCACTGCGTCCTGCCACCGCTGGACCACGTCCTCCGGAATCTCCATTTGGTGCATATCCAGTTCTTCCGCCATGCCCTCTTCCCTACCTCCCCCTACCCCCTGGTCCCCTTCCCCACCTCCCCCTGCCCCCTTT
>JBMFPD010000047.1:0-15215 GCA_049969295.1 Anaerolineae bacterium
GGGACGAGGAGCCCCCGCTCCGTATCCACGGCCAGGCCGATGTGGACCCGGTCCAGGAGTTCCACTTCCCCCTCGCCCAGGCGGGCGTTGGCCTCCGGGTGCTCCCGCAGGGCCACGGCGCAGACCCGCACCAGGATGTCGTTGTAGGAAACCTGCAGGCCCTGGGCCTTGAGGAGTTCCCGCAGGGAGACAAGGCCGCTGGCATCCACCTCCCGGAAGAGGGTCACCCGGGCCGTGGTCCGCGCGCTCTCGGCCATGCGCGCCGAGGTGATGCCCCGCACCCCGGCCAGGGGGATCCGTCGGGCCACCCCCGCTGGTCCGGGGGGTGCGGCCGGGGCCCCGGCCCGCGCCCGCTGGATGAGGGCTGCAGCCGCCCGGAGGACGTCGGCCTCCACGATGCGTCCGTCCGCGCCGCTGGGGACGATCTCCGCCAGGTCCAGGCCCAGTGCCTCCGCCAGGCGTGCGGCGGTGGGCGTTGCCCGCACCTCGGCCCGGGCCGGCGCTGGCGCGGCAGCCCTCACCACATCCTCCGCCTGGATGCGGCCGCCTGGCCCGCTCCCGACCACCTGTCGCAGGTCCACCCCCAGTTGGCGGGCCAGAGCCCGCGCCTTCCACGTGGCCTGCAGGGGACCGCTGGGGGCCTGGACCGCCTCCGCTGCAGGCGCTTGCACCGGGACTTCGGCCCGCAGGGGCGCTTCGGCTTCCTTCTCCGCCGGGGGGGTCCATCCAGGGGGAAGGTGCTCCCCAGGGGCCACGGCCACGGCCAGCGCCGCGCCCACGGGCACCGTCTGCCCGGCCGGCACGAGGACCCGGGCCAGCGTCCCCTCGGCGGAGGCCTCCACGGGGACCACCGCCTTGTCCGTCTCCACCTCCAGGAGGGCCTGGCCGCGGGCGAAGGGCTGTCCCTCTGCCACCAGCCAGCGCACCACCGTCCCCTTTTCCATGGTCAGCCCCAGTTGGGGCATGGCGATCGTAAAGGGCATAGGCCTTCTCCCTTGAAACGCTACGCTTCTCCCAGGGCCCTGCGCACCGCCTCGGCCCACGTGCCCTCATCGGCCAAAGGGAGGAGCCTCTGCACGGCGAAGGCGATCTGGCGCATGCAAGTGTCTCGCCAGAGGCCCTGCTCTATGAAGGCGCGGTGCCCCTCCTCCGTGCGGATGTCGCAGCCGACCAGGGTGAGGCAGTCCACCGCGCCCCACTCCCTTTGGAACGCCTCCATGTACTGGGAGAGGATCTGCCGCGCCGCCCGCTTGGCTTCCTTGTGGTCCGGGAACCGGCGGCCGGCCAGTTGCCCCACGGCGAGGGCCGCCCCGGTGACTGCCCCGCAGGTTCCGCCCCACCAGGCCACGCCCCCGTTCAGGGCCATGGCCACGGAGGGGTCCGGCGTCTCCCCGAGCCCGAAGGCCTCAGCGAGGACCATGTAAGTCGTCTCCGCGCACCCGTAAAGGTTGTCCTCGCGCAGGAAATAGGCGCGGGCTTTGGCGATGGCCTCTGCTTCGGTCACGGTGTCCTGCCCCCACGCTGCAGAAGGCGCTCCCGGAGCGCGCTGGCTTCACACCACCGTCTCGGGTTCGCCGACGACCTCCTCCAGGGAGTCCACCAGCTTGTTCTCTCCGGGGGGCTTGCCCAGGTCCTCAATGTGGCGCCGCATGGCCTGCGCTGCCTTGGCCGGATCGCGGGTTCTGAGGGCCTCCAGCAGTTCCTGGTGCCGCCGGGCCAGCATCTCCAGGTCAAAGGTGGATTTGCGGGCCGTGACGATGGTCCAGTAGCCGAACTTCAGGGTCAGCCACAATTGATAGAGGATCTTATTGCCGGCGATCTGGAGGATGGTCTCGTGGAACTGGTTGTCCAGCCGCGTCATGCGGTCCACGTCGCCCTCGTGGCCGGCCTGGACCATGGCCTCCAGGATGGCCGAGAGGCGTTCCACATCCTCCTCCTGGAGCCTGCGGGCGGCGAGGCGCGCCGCCAGCGACTCCAGGGCCGCCCGAACGGTGTAGACCTCCCAGAGTTCCTCCGGGGTGAAGGAGCGTACGGAGGTCCCCTTGTAGGGCTCCGTCTCCAGGAAGCCCATCAGCACGAGGTCCCGGATGGCCTCCCGCACGGGGGCCTGGCTGACTCCCAGTTGCCGCGCCAGCGCGCTTTCCACGATGCGCTCGCCAGGTTTGAGTGCGCCGCTCATGATGGCCTCCACGACATATTCCTTCACCAGGTCGCTAAGGACCACGCGCGGCAGCGCTCCTCTGGGCCGTTCTGCCCCTCCTCTTGTGCTCTCGCTCATCCGTTCCTCCTCCACGCCGCCAGGGCTGCCCGCCCTCTGAGCCCACCCCTGACCCCCTCCACGCACGCGGGAAGAGGCTCAAGAGGTGGGGTTGTAAGGACGCACGGCGGTGCGCCCCCGCAGACGTCCTTCGCCCCGCGCCTCAGGAAATTAATGGCGCAATGCTACAGAAGGCGCTCCACTTCATCCATCAGAAGTTGCGGGTTCTTGGCCCGGATCAGGTAGTAGGGCCGCTGGGCGAAGCGGTGGCAGAAGTCCGCCCGCCGCAGCCGCCGTTCGTCCGTGTCCACGATGGGCATGGGCAGCCCTGGCGAGAGCAACTGGTTCAACCCGAAATAGTTCATCAGAGAGTGGTAGGTCTGGTACTCTCGTTCAAAGGGGATCATCTCCATCACCCGGGTGTCGAAGTTCCCGTCAATGGAGGGCACGATGACCAGGTCCACGTCGCTGGGTTCATTGTAGGGGATGAACTCCGGCGTCCGGTCGAAGAACTTGGCCACCCCTTCGTCCTGGTTGGGCAGGTCGGAGCGCTCCGTCCCCTTGGCCCGCTTGCGCAGGAAGACGTTCTTGGAGCCCATCACAGCCCAGCCCCGCTCGTCGCAGACGGTGGTCTCGGTGGAGACGACCAGCCCCCCGCGTCGGCACCCCTCAATCTGCGACATGGTCTTGCCGTGGTTGGACTCGCCCCCCAGGAACATGATGGTGCGGTCCCGGTAGCGGATGGCCGAAGCGTGGAAGGGGTGCAGGCCCACCTCTTCCATCTTAAAGGCCAGCATGGAGACGACGATCTTCTGCACCTCGCCTTCGTACCACTCCCCTTCCAGGACGAGGACCCCGTTCTCGTAGCGGATGTCCTTGCGGGCGGCGTCCTGGTACCAGACCATGTCCGGCTCAGGGCGCAGGACCCGCGGGGCGATCTCCACGCTGGCCAGCCGGTAGTTCAGGAAGGTGGTGTCCTCCAGGAGGTGCTCCAGAGGCCGCGAGCCGTGCACATCCACCCGCAGGCGGGCCTCCCCCGATGCGAACTCTTCTGAAAGTTGCAGCATCTCCTCGCTCCTCTCACTTGAGTACGGTGATGGGGCGGCTCTGCAGGAGGTAGACTTCGCCCTCCTCAATGCCCCACTCAATGTCCTGTGGCGAACCGAAGTGGGCCTCCACCCGGTTGCCCAGGTCCACCAGGCGGCGGATTTCGTCGTCCGTCAGCACCCGGGCCGAGACCTTCTCCGGCGGCACGGCCGCCCGCACGATCCCCCCTCTGCCGTCCTGGACGAACATGAACTCCTTCCGGGCCACGTACTCGTAGACCACTTCGTAGGTCTCCCGGTCCACCTTGTAGTGGTCCGGCGTGAGGGCCCCGGAGACGATCCCCTCCCCCTGGCCCCAGACAGCCTCAATGACCATCTCGTAGTGGTTGCGCAGCACGGGGTCCACCGTGAAGGTCACGCCGGATTTCTCCGAGTTGACCATCTTCTGCACCACCACAGCCATGGAAACTCTGGCATCCTGGAACCCTCGTTCGCGGCGGTAGAAGATGGCCTGGGAGGTGTAGAGGGAGGACCAGCAGCGGCGGATGGCATCCAGCAGGGCCTCCTCGCCGACCACGTTGAGGATCGTCTCCTGCTGGCCGGCGAAACTGGCCCCGGCCAGGTCCTCCGCAGTGGCGCTGGAGCGGACAGCGACGCGCACGTCCGTGCCGAGGGCACGGTATTTTTCCAGGATCTCCGCCTGGAGCGCCTCGTCTATGGGCAGGTCCACGAAGAGGCTGCGGATGCGCCGTTCCGCTTCCTGCAGTTGGCGGGTGTCGTTGCGGTCCAGGGTGGAGAGGACCGCAGCGATCTCCCGCTCCAGGCCACAGCACTCCACGACCCGGCGGTACGCCGGGGCACAGATGACGAACCCCGGCGGGACGGGCAGGCCAGCCTGGGCCATGTCGCCCAGGTTGGCCCCCTTTCCTCCGGCCACGGGGGTGTCGGTGCGGCAGACTTCTCCGAAGTACAGGCACGCCCTCTCCATAGACTCTACAGCCTCCTCGCTGTCATTGGGTAGCGGTCAGGCCGCCATCGGCGAAGATGATCTGCCCGTTGATGAAGTCCGAGGCAGGGGCAGCCAGGTAAATGGTCAGGGCAGCCAGGTCCATCGGCTCGCAGATGCGCCCCAGGGGGATCCTCGCCACCAACGGGTTGTAGAAGTCCGGGTCTTCCAGGTAGGCTTTCACGAGTTCCGTGCGGGTGAAGGTGGGGGCGATGCCGTTCACGGTGATACCGTACTTGGCCCACTCCGTGGCCAGTTGCTTGACCACCAGATTAAGGCCCCCTTTGCTCGCACAGTAGGCGATGTAGCCCCGCCGGATGCCCAAGAGGCTCCGCACGGAGGAGATGTGGATGTGCTTGCCGTACCCGTTGGGGATCTGGACGCGGGCTACAGCCTGGGAGAGGAAGAAGGCGGCCTTGAGGTTGACCTCGATCACCCGGTCCCAATCTTCCTCGGTGTACTCCTCCGCAGGGGCCTCCTTGTGGCCTCCCACGCAGTTCACCAGGATGTGGATGTTGCCGTAGCGCTGGCCCAGGTCCGCCACGATCTGGCGCGTGCCGGGGATGTCCAGGGCGTCCAGGTAGATGCCCTCGGCGCGGCCGCCGGCGGCGACGATGTCCGCCGCCACCTTCTCGGCCTTGGCCTGGGTGCGGCCGGCCACCACCACCGTCGCGCCGAAGGCAGCCAGGCCTTCGGAGATGGCCGTGCCGATGCCGCCCGCGCCCCCTGCCACCAAAGCCACCTTGCCTTCCAGGTTGTAAAGGTTCCGGTAGGTTTCCAGAGATGCCATGAGGCTGCCTCCTCGCCCGTCCCCATCCCCTGCCGGGGGTGGTCCCGAATCGATTATCGATTATTGTATACCCATCTTACCACGCTTTCCCGCCCACGTCAAATCGGGGCTAGCCGGTGTGGAAGATGTGTGCCCCGTGTGCTGCCTGGTTGGACCTGCGCGGAGGTGTTGACCTCTCGCGGGTTTTGCCCTATAATGCCCCCGGCAAACATCTCCGAGATGCTCTGTCGCAAGGATGGGCGTCCACCTTGGCAGGGGCAACGCGCTCTAGCGGCCTGGAGGGAGCCGTCGACGAATCGGGCAACGAGTGCACGCATGAGCCCGGCGCGACCGCAAGCCTTCGTTTATTCGGGAGCAGGGCGAAGACGGACTCGGGTTCCATAACTATAACTATGTTGGTGGGGTTGCAGGTGTCACGTCTAGCGATCAGGCCGTTCCTTGCGGGGGGCCCCCTCCCCCAGGCCCCCTCCCCGCACCGCGGGGAGGGGGTTCGGGGGTGGGGTTAGAGGCCTCGGCACGCGCTGACGCCGGGCGAGCGACGGAGCCACACAAATGACCCACACGAAATGCAACCGCAACCGAAGACGTCCAAGGGCATCTGAGCCTTGCAACCGAGCATCTCCGAAACGGAAAGGATAGGGCCATGTGCGAAGCGCGGGTCTACCTGGTGGATGAGTCCGGAGAACACGAAATCCTGCGGGATGTGGTCCTGGTGCGCCCCCGGGATGAGGGCTTCCTCCTGGTGACCCTCCTGGGCGAGCAGAAGGTCGTCCAGGGGACCATCGTGGAGATTGACCTCCTCAAGCACATCGTGCGCCTGCGTCCAGGCAACCCCGAGGGGCGAGGAGACCAAGCCTCATAATGCAGGCCGTCCCCAGGGCGGCCTGCAACCCTTTCCCAGGGACAGGGTGCGTCCCCCACCGGAGAAGGAGGAACAGGAAGATGGCCCACTTTCACGGACACCCCCACGAGCACGGCGCAGCCCACGACGACCTGGCCAAACTCCGCCTGCTCCTGCCGCACTGGATGGAGCACAACGAGGAGCACGCCGCCAGTTTCCGCGAGTGGGCGGCCCGGGCGCGGGAGCACGGGCAGGACGCCGCGGCCGAGGCCGTCGCCGAGGCAGCGAAGCAGATGGAAGCCGTCAATGCCGCCCTGGCACGGGCCCTCCAGGCCCTGGGAGGAGACCCTGCGCACGGAGGGTGAACCGGTGTCCCGGATCCTCTTTCGGGATGTGGCTGTCCTCACCCTGGACGCCGAGGGCAGGGTCTTGCCCCAGGCCGACGTGGCCGTAGATGGGGACCGCATCCTGGCCGTGGGGAGCGTCCCGCCCGGCTTTGAGCCGGACGAGGTGGTGGACGGGCGCGACTCGCTCCTCATGCCCGGCTTCTTCAACGCCCACACCCACGCGGCGATGACCCTGGTCCGCGGTTGGGCCGACGACCTCCCCCTGGACCGCTGGTTCAACGAGCGCATCTGGGTGGCCGAGTCGGCTCTGGAGGAAGAGGATGTCTACTGGGGCGCGGCCCTGGCCGCGGCGGAGATGATCCGCAGCGGCACCGTGGGCTTCGCCGACCACTACTTCTACATGGACCGCGTGGCCGAGGTCGTGGCGGAAAGCGGCCTGCGGGCTTGCCTCGCCTGGTGCGTCTTCGGCCTGGGACCTGGCTCGGAGATCGGCACGGACCTGGAGGGGAGCATCGCCTTTGCCCAGCGGTGGCAGGGCGCGGCCGAGGGACGTATCCGCACCGTCCTGGGACCCCACGCGCCCTACACCTGCCCCCCCGAGTTCCTGAAGGAGGTCTCGGAGGCCGCCCACCGCCACGGCCTGGGCATCCACATCCACCTGGCGGAGTCGGAGGCCCAGGTGGCGGATTCCCTGGCCCGCCACGGGGCCACCCCCGTCGCCTTCCTGGACCGCCTCGGCCTCTTTGATGTGCCAGCCATCGCCGCCCACTGCATCTACGTGGACGAAGGCGACCTGGACATCCTCCAGCGGAAGGGCGTGCACGTGGTCCAGTGCCCCAACTGCCACATGAAACTGGGGATGGGGGTGACGCCCGTGCCGGAGATGCTGGCCCGCGGCATCCACGTGGCCCTGGGGACCGACGGGGCGGCCAGCAACAACGACCTGGATATGCTGGAGGAGGCGCGCCTGGCGGCCCTGATGCAGAAGAACCACCACCGCGACCCAGAGGTCCTGCCGGGGGAACTGGCCCTGCGCCTGGCCACCCAGGCCGGGGCCCGGGCCCTCGGCTTCCCGGAGAGCGGCGCGATCGCGCCGGGCATGGCCGCCGACCTCATCCTCCTGGACCTCCACAAGCCCCACCTGCGCCCCCGCCACGACCTGGTGGCCAACGTCCTCTACGCGGCCAAGTCCAGCGACGTCACCCATGTGATGGTCGCCGGCCGGTGGCTCCTGCGCAAGGGGGAACTGGTCACCCTGGACGAGGAGCGCATCCTCTACGAGGCGGAGCGGCGGGCCTGGCGGATGGTGGGGGGCGAACTGCGCATCGTCCGGGCCTACAGGGTGGGAGGGGCAGGCCCCTCCCGCACCACCTGACGTGAGGGGGACCGCGTGGGAAGCAAGATCCAGGTGCTCCTGGTGGACCCAGCGCCAGAGCTGCTCCGCCTGATGGATGCTGCCCTCTCCCACGAGGCGGACCTGGCTGTGGCCGGCACCTGCACCCTGGGCGAGGAGGCGCTCCGAAGGCTCAGGGAGGCGGAGGCCGACGTGGTGGTAGTGGCCCACGGCCTCCCGGATGTGGAGAGCACCAACCTCGTCTGGCAGATCACCTCCGAACACCCCTACCTCCCGGTGATCGCCCTGGGGCCGCCCGGCGATCAGGACCTCATGCGGCGCTTCATGGTGGTGGGCGCGCGGGGGTACGTGGGCCGCCCTGTGGACTTTGAGGAACTGCGCAACACCATCCGGGCCGTCCACCAGAAGGCCATGGAAGAACGGGCTGCCCGCCTCGCCATCCCGCAGACGGTAACCGGGATGCTGGACGGCGCGGTCAGCGGCCAGGGGACCATCGTGGCCGTGTTCGGGGCCAAAGGGGGCGTCGGCAAGACGGCGGTGGCCGTGAACCTGGCCCTGGCCCTCCAGGAGACGACCGAGCAGCGGGTCGGCCTGGTGGACGCCGACTTCGCCTTCGGCGATGCAGCCCTCCAACTGGACCTCAACCCCTCCCATTCCTTCCTGAACCTGGTGGAGCACCTGGAAGAGGAAAGGGGCCACATTGACCCCCAGTACACGCGGGGGATCATGGCCCGCCATCCCAGCGGCCTGCGGGTCCTCTGCCGCCCGCCGCGGCCAGAGCACGCCGAACTCGTCAAGGCAGAGCACGTGGAGGCCGTGCTGCGGGTGCTGCCCACCCTCTTTTCCTTCGTCGTGGTGGACTGCTGGCTCTCTTACGACGACCGCATGCTGGCCGTGCTGGATGCCTCGGACGTGATCCTCTTCCTGATGTCCCCGGAGATCGGGGCTGTGGCCAACACGGTGACCTTCCTGGACCTCGCGGAAGCGTTGGGGTACGGGGACCGCGTGCACCTCGTCCTCAACCGGGCCAACACGGGGGTGGGGATTGAGAAGGCCGACGTGGAGAAGGCCCTGAAGCGGCGGGTGGATTTCACCCTCCCCTCGGTGGGGCCGGCTTTGACGCTGGCCATCAACCAGGGTCGGCCCCTCTTCCTGCGGGACCGGCGCAACCCCTTCTGCCAGGGCATCCTGGAGATGGCCCGGTTCCTGGCGACGGTCGCCGAAGCGAAGGCTGCGCCGAAAGGGGCCAGGAGGTGAGGAAAGGCCTCAGCGGATGGACCGGGGCGCTGGGGTGACGGGGACCTTGTCCGGCGTCAGCATCCGCTGGATCTGGGCGGCGGCGCGCTGTTCCGCAAGCCAGTTGTCCAGGGCCTGGGCCCGCATCTCTTCCAGTGCCGTCTGGTCCAGCGGTCGGTTGGGGTCGCGCTCTTCCACCTTGATGATGTGGTAGCCGTACTGGGTCTTGACCGGCTCGCTCACTTCGCCCACGGGGAGGGAGAAAGCGGCCTCTTCAAACTCCGGGACCATGCGCCCGCGCGGGAACCAGCCCAGGTCGCCCCCCTGGTCCTTGGTGCTGGTGTCCTGGGAGAACTCCTTGGCCACTGCGGCGAAGTCATCCCCAGCCTTCAACCGGTTCAGCACCAGGCGCGCCATCTCCTCGTTGTTGACCAGGATGTGGCGCGCGTGGACCTGCTCTGCCGTGGTGGGAATCCGGGCCTGGAGCACCGCCTCCAGTTTGCGCTGCAGGAGTTCGGCCTCCACCAGTTTCTTGTAGTCGGTCTCGCTCAGGCCAGCGACCTGCTTCAGGTCCTCCAGGTAGTTCTGGTACGCCTTCTGGAACTCCTCCAGCGTCATGGGAGGGACGGTCGGCGTCGGGGTCTCGGTGAGGGCCTGGGTGTCCGTGAGGATGGGCGTCGGCGTGGGGGTGGGGGGATTGCGCACGAACCCGAACTGCTCTTCAATCTCCGCCTGGATCTCGGACGGGGTGACGACGATCCCCTCTTTCGCCGCGCCCTGGCGGATGAGTTCCCGGTCTATGGCTTGCTGCAGCACGAAGGTATCCAGCGAGAGGAGCTGGGTCTGGGCTTCCTGGATGAGCTGGTCTATGTACTGGGCCAGGAACTCGGACCCCTCCTGGCCTTGGTACTGGGCTTTCTGGCTCTCCAGGCGGGCGATGTAGTTCTGCAGGTTCCAGTGCTGGTAGCGCCAGAGCTTCTGGTACTCGTCGGTGCGGATGGGCACCCCGTTGACGATGGCCACGGGGGAAGAGGGCTTGCCCACGAACTCCTGGTAGAGGCCTGCCGCCAGGAGGCCGAGGACCAGGAGCGCGACAGCGCCCAGGCCGATGAGCAGCCAGCGCTGGCGCTCGCGGTCCCTGCGGCGGATGGCGATCTGCTTCTTGGTCAGTTCCTTCGTGGGCTTCTCGCGCCGTTTGCCCATCCGAACCTCCTCCAAAGAGGATGTCCGGGGGCAAGCCCCCGGGCTTGCCCCCGACCTATCTCCGTGCAGGACCAGGCTACCGCTCGGGGAACCCGCCTGTGCGGATGTGTTCGGCGGTGAAGGGGAGCAGGGCCAGGTGGCGGGCCCGCTTGATGGCCACGGCCAGCCGGCGCTGGTGCTTGGCGCAGGTGCCGGTCTTGCGGCGGGCCATGATCTTGCCCTGTTCCGTGATGAACTGGCGGAGCAGGCCCACGTCCTTGTAGTCTATGGTGTCCACCTTGTCCACGCAGAACTGGCACCGCTTTCGGCGCGAGGCGGCGTAGCGCCGCTGCTGGCCGCGCCCAGAAGGCCGCCTGGGCTCTTCCTCCTCCAGGTCCTCTTCCAGTTCTTCGTCTTCGTAATCAGCGGGCATGGAAACAATCCTCCCTCATTGCACTTCGTCCACGGCCCAAGGCTCTCCTGGGCCGGTCCCCTGGACGCCTCCGTTCACTCGTCCAGGGGGATGACCTCCTCGGCCACCAGTTCGGTGCGGTGCCGGGGCTGCAGGTCCTCTCCCTGCCAGGCGCGCGTCTGGAGATGGCCTTCCACGTAGACCCGGCTCCCCTGCGCCAGGCGCCCCTTGCACCATTCGGCCAGGTTTCCCCAGGCCACCACGTGGAACCATTCCACCGTGTCCTGCTCTTCCCCGTCGGAGGAGACCCAGGACTGGTTGACGGCCACGCTGAACGAGGTGACAGCCTTGCCGCTGGGGGTGTAGCGCATCTCCGGGTCGCGCCCCAGTTGGCCGATGATCATGACTTTGTTCAAGCCCTTGGGCATGGCATCGCGCTCCCTGGCTGGCCTTCCAGCCTGCGGTCTGGCTGGGGGACGGTCCCCTTCCCCGGGACGGGTCAGACTTCGTCGGCCCGCACCAGAAGGTGCCGGAGGACGGTCTCGGTCAATTTCAGGGTCCGGTCCACCTCGGCAATCCCTTCCGGGGTGAGTTGGGCGCGCAGGAGGACGTAGGTCCCTTCCCGGAAGCGCTTGATGGGGTAGGCCAGTTTGCGCCGGCCCCACACATCCACGCGGGTGACCTCGCCCCTGGTGCTGGTGATGGCCCTGGTGACGCGGTCCGTGACCGCCGCCACGCCTTCTTCGTCCTGGGTGGGGTCTACAATGAAGACCAGTTCGTACTCTCGCATGTGGGCTCCTTTCCTCGGGATTGCCCCTGGTCTCGCCGGGAGGGCTCCCAGCGGCCAGAAGCGGAAAGAGACGAGGGCCGAACGCCCTCGCCGCGAGACTGGGGGCACTTTAGCACACATGGCCGATTTTGGCAAACAGGGGGTGGGGTTCCGGCGCGGCTCAGGCCCCTTCCCGCCCCAGAGCCTCCACGAGGGCGCGGATGTGGGCAGGCGTCGTCCCGCAGCACCCGCCCACGATGCGGGCCCCATCTCTCAGGGCGGCCACGACGCCGGCAGCGAACTCCTCCGGGCCCACGTCAAACACCGTCCGGCCGCCCTCCAGGCGGGGCAGGCCGGCGTTGGGCTTGTACCACAGGGGGGCCTCCGGCGCGGCGGTGTGGGCGGCGCGCAGCGCAGCGGCGTTGTCGGCCAGGGAACGCCCGCAGTTGACCCCGATGGCCGCAAGCCCCATCGGCCACAAGCGCTGCACCATCTGCTGGGGGGTGACGCCCATCATGGTCCGGCCGTGGGTATCAAAACTCATGGAGCAGACGATGGGGAGGTCCGTGGCCGAGCGGGCCCCCTCAATGGCCGCGGCAGCCTCCTGCAGGTCGGACATGGTCTCCACGAGGATGAGGTCGGCGCCCCCCTCGGCCAGGACGCGGACCTGCTCTGCGAAGATGGCCACAGCCTCCTCGTAGGTGACCTTGCCCAGAGGGGCCAGGAGGTCCCCCAGGGGGCCGATGTCGCCAGCCACCAGCGCATCCCCGCCGGCCGCCTGCCGGGCCAGGCGCACCGCGGCCCCCACCAGTTCCTCCATGCGGTCCCCGAGGCCGGCCTTCGCCAGTTTGTGGCGGCTGCCACCGAAGGTGTTGGTCAGGATGACCTGGGCGCCGGCCTCCAGGTAGGCCTGGTGCATGCGCAGGATGGCCTCCGGCCGCTCCACGTTCCAGAGTTCCGGGGGCGTGCCGGGCCGGAGCCCCTCCGCCTGGAGCCAGGTCCCCGTGGCCCCATCGGCCACGAGGATATCCCCCTGTGCCAACCGTTCCACGAATCCCATGGTGAACCTCCTCGGCTCTGGTGTTCGCTCCCCCGGGCTCAGTCCCCGAAGAAGGCTGGCCCGTAGAGGGTGAGGGTCAGGAGGATGTCCACGCCCGCGAACCAGGCGAACCCCCAGAAGAGGTTGGGGCGCGCGCCTTTGCGGGCGTAGAGGGCGGTCGCTCCTGCGGCCGCCGCCAGGATGGCCAGGGGCAGCCCCCAGGTCAGAGCCGGCGCAGCCCAGGCCGGCACGAGCCCCAGGAACGGCGGGTTCGCCAGGAGCGACGAGAAGACGAAGAACTTCATCCCCAGGTACAGCGCGGCGGCGATGGCCAGGCTGATCTGGACGCCCCGCTCCGCCAGGTCGTCCCCGCTGCCGAAGATGTAGGTCAGCCCCACCCAGAGGAGGGAAGGGACGAGGAGGATGACCGTCAGGGGGATGAGGCTCAGCCCGGAGAGCATCCCCCAGCCGAAGTTCACGACGGCCAGAGCCGCATCCCGGACGGTGACCCGGTCAAGGGCCTGGCGTGTCCCTGGCGCAGTCGTGGCGTAGAAGACGTGGTACTCCCCGAACTGCTTGAAGTCCACCCAGGTCAGGTGGAGGTTCCCCGCGGCGTCCGCCTCCAGAGTGGGGAACAGGGAAAGGCTGCCGGTGCGCCCTGCCTCCTGGTGCCCCCAGAGGGCTCCTCCCTCAAAGAGGGCGAGGACCGGCTCCACCTCCGCCCGGCGGCGGAACTGCTCCTTGACAGCGAAGGCCACTGGAAGGGAGGGCCCCTGGTACGGGAGGGGCGCAGCCATGAGCACGTAGCCGCTGTAGGGGCCGACGAACTCTGGCGAACGGAAGGTCATGGGCTGGAGGGGGTACCACCGGTTGCGGGAGTCAAACTTCCGGGTGCTGGGGTGGGCCAGGGGCAGGAACTCCAGGCGCGTCACCTCGCCGGATGAGGGTCCCGCCTGCTCCGGCAAGAGGACCTGGTGCACGGTGGGCTGTTCGGCGTGCTCCCGGAGAGGGACAGCGGCGAAGAAGGACTCGGCCAGGCCCTGGGCCAGGCCGCCGCGGTGCTCCACCGACCAGAAGACGTAGGCGTGGGTGTCGTCCAGACCCACACGTGGGGGATAGGTGACCAGCCCGGTCTCCACCGGGGTGCTGCCCACAGCCATCCCCCCTGGTGGCAGGAGTTCGCCGGTCCCCGGACTGAGAATGCCGTAGCGGACCACCCGCTGGCCAGGCTCTGGCTCTTCCACCCAGGCCAGGTGCAGGTGCCCATCCTCCGCCACCGCCATGTCGGGCTCCGTCCCCCCAGGGGCCACCCGCACAGGCTCTCCGGCGAGGGCCCCTTCGGGCGTGAGGGCGACGTAGTAGATGCCCGGGGCCTCGTCCGAGGCGTCGGCCCAGAGGAGGGCGATGGTGCCGTCGGGGACGCGGCGGGCCCGGTAGCTGGTCACGGGATGGTTTTCGGGGGTGACGCGCGCCATCTTCCCCTGCAGGTGGCCCTCTGTGTCCAGCATCCCGTGGTACACACCGTCGGGGCGGCCGCGCCCTTCGCTCCCCAGGCAGAAGAGGTGCACGGCGTCCGCCGCGTCCAGGACCAGCACAGGCTCCCTGGGGAAGAAGAGGCCCGGGGAGAAGCGCACCCGCGCCCTCTCCTGGGCGTTCTGGCCAAGGCGGAGGTAGGCGATCTCCATGCCCCGGTCCCCGGCTTCGCTCCAGGCCAGGTGGACCTCCCCTCCGCCCGAAACCTGGAGGGCCACCGCCTGGTTGAGGCTGGCCACGCCCAGGCGCAGGCCGCGGCTCCAATCGGCCGAGGCTTTCTGGCTCTTCTCGGGCTCCAGGGAGCCACAGCCGCCCAGGAGGAAGAGGCTCCCCACCAGGAGGGCGAGAGCCCCTATCCCTTTCCATCCCCACCTTCGGCCCATGGGACCTCCTGAAGACCTCTCCGATCTCCTCACCTGAGGGAGAGAGTGAGGTCTTGCGCTGGCACCGATGGGTGCCCGCTGCCCGACGCTCCCTGGTTCCCCCGGAGCACTCCTCAGAAGAGGCTCAGTTGCTGCGGGCGCCCTTCCACGGGAGGGGGCTCGTCGGCCAGTTCCGCGGCCTTTTCCAGGAGTTCGGCGATCTTCCGGAAGTCCTCCTCCAGGTCCGGCCGGTAGCGGGGCTGGTGCAGGGCGGCGGCGGGGTGGAACACGGGGATCACCCACGTGCCCCCGAAGCGTTTGGCCTGGCCGTGGATGCGGGTGATGCTCGCGTCCGGGAAGTAGCGGGCCATGGAGAAACGTCCCAGCGTGACGATGACCCGCGGGCGGATGATCTCAATCTGGCGGTCCAGGAAGGGCCGGCAGGCCTCCAGTTCCTCGGGATAGGGGTCGCGGTTGCCTGGCGGCCGGCACTTGATGACGTTGGTGATGTAAACCTCCTCCCGCCTCAGGCCGATGGAGGCCAGGAGTTCCTCCAGCAGTTTGCCGGCCGCCCCGACGAAGGGCCGGCCCTGGCGGTCTTCGTGGAAGCCGGGGCCCTCCCCGATGAACATGAGGCGGGCGTCGGCAGGGCCCTCGCCGGGCACCGTGTGCGTCCTGCCGTAGGCTAGGTCGCAGGCCCGGCACTGGCTGATCTCCCGGACGATCTGCTGCAAGGCTTCTTCACGAGAGGACATCGGGCCATCCCTCGCTGTGCGCAGTCCCGTAGAGCCCCCTCAGGGAGGGGGCCCAGGTGGAACCCGCCCCTATTGTACTCCAGAAGGCCCCTCCTGTCCAGCCAGCCGCTGGCGGGTTGCGGTGGCCTCTCGTGTGGGCCGTTGGCATTGCTCGCCCGGTGCCGGCCGACGCCCCAACCCCACCTCCGAACCCCCCACATGCAGTGGAGGGGCTGGGGGAGGGGGCGCCTTGCGGTTGCATCTTGTGTTGGTGAGTCGGGGACGCGAGAAGACCGACCTCTCCCAT
>JBMFPD010000048.1:0-15197 GCA_049969295.1 Anaerolineae bacterium
CCTCTACGGGTCCCGGGCCACTCCAAGGGCTTGGCCCTGGGGGTGGCCCGGGCCTGGAGGGGAGGGAACCCGAACCTCTGTACTGGAGCGGTCCATGAGCGAGATGCTGGTAGGAGAGACAGGGAGCCGGCCAGTGCCGCAGCGCAAGTGGCTGCGGGCGCTGGGGAGGGTGCTGGGCAAGTCCTCGGTGTTGCCCATCCTGGTCCCCCTGTGGATCGCCTTCACCCTCCTTGCGCCGTCCTTCGGCACGGCACGGAACGTGCAGGCGCTCCTGGCTGGGACAGCGGTGATCTTCGTCGCCGCCATCGGCGAGACCTTCATCCTCTTGACCGGGGGCATTGACCTCTCGGTCTCCACGGTGGTGGCCTGCAGTGCCGTGACGGCCGCGTACGTCATGGGGCCGGAGGGGGACTGGGTGACCGGCCTCCTCATCTGCCTGGGCGTGGGCCTGGCCTTCGGCCTGGTCAACGGGTTTTCGGTCGCCTGGCTGGGGCTCACGCCTTTCGTCTTCACCCTGGGCACCAACCTTGTCGCCCGGGGCATCGCCTTCACCCTCTCGGAGGGGATCGCCATCCGCGTCCCCAAGGCCATTCGGCTCTTCGGGCGCACGGACTGGCTGGGGCTGCCAGCCACGGCGGTGATTGCCATCGGGCTTCTCATCCTGTTCCAGTTCCTGCTGACCCAGTCCTCGTGGGGCCGGTATGTGTGCCTCTACGGGGCCAACCGCGGCGCGGCCCGCTACGTGGGTCTCCGGTACCGCCTGGTGGAGGGATCGGTCTACCTGCTCACTGGGCTCCTGGCTGGCCTGGCAGGTTTCCTCTCCCTGGCCAACCTGGGCGCGGCCATCCCCGGTGTGGGCGATACGATCCTCCTGACCATCGTGGGCGGGGTCATCCTCGGGGGCACCAGCATGTTCGGAGGGGTGGGCGCGATCTGGAGAACCGCCGTCGGCGTGCTCCTCCTGGCCGCGCTGACCAACGGCCTTAACCTGCTGGGGTTTGACTTCTACGACCAACTGATCGCCCAGGGGATTGTCATCATCCTGGGCACGGCCATGACGGTGCGGTTCGGCCAGGAGCGCCGGGGGTAGGGGTGTTGTTGCCGGGGGCTCGGCCGCGCACCCGATGGGTTCACCCTGTGCCCCCGTCCCCAGAGAGGAGTCCTGCTATGCACCTGTTGGAAGGGAAAGTGGCCCTTGTCACCGGCGCGGCCCGCGGCATCGGGAGAGCCATCGCCGAGGCTTTCGCCGAGCACGGTGCGCATGTCGTCGTGGGGGATGTCCATTTCGCAGGAGTGCAGGCTGTCTCCGAGGCTATCCACCGGGCAGGATGGCCCCGGTCTGTCCCTGTCCCCCTGGATGTGACAGACCCTGGTCAGGTGCAGGCGGCGGTGGACCGGGCCGTGCAGGAATTCGGGCGATTGGACATCCTGGTGAACAACGCCGCCATCCTTAAGGCGCACTTGATTGTGGACTTCCCCCTGGAGGACTGGCGAGAGGTCTTCCGGGTGAACATGGAAGGGGCTTTCCTGTGCGCCCAGGCTGCGGCCCGGCAGATGATCCGTCAGGGGGGCGGGGGATGCATCCTCAACATCGCCTCGGCTTCGGCCCGCAAAGCGGATGCCAAGCATGCCGCCTACTCCTCGGCCAAGGCTGCGCTCATTTGTTTCACCCGCATCCTGGCCCTGGAACTGGGACCCTACGGCATCCGGGCCAACGCCATCTGCCCTGGCGCCACCATGACGGAGATGCTCCAGGGGGTCTTCCAGCAGGTGCCAGGTATCAGGGAAGACCTCATCGCCAAGACGGTTCTGGGCAAACTGGGCGAGCCCCGGGACCAGGCCAACGCGGCGGTCTTCCTGGCCTCGGACATGGCCAGCCACATCACGGGGGAGCACCTCATCGTCTCTGGTGGCGAGTTCATGGACCCGTGAGGGAGGTGCACCTGTGCTTGCCGTCCGTTTTCTGGGCCAGGGACGCGTCGCTCTGGAGGAGATGCCCACACCGGAACCTCACGGAGAGCAGGTCCTCGTGCGCATCCGGGCGGCTGCCATCTGCGGCACTGACCGGGAGAACCTGGAGGGTCCAGGGCAGGAGACAGTGCCCGGGCATGAGAGCGCAGGCGAAGTGGCGGCTGTGGGGCAGGCTTCCCGCTGGAAGCCAGGCGACCGGGTCGCCATCAACTGCCACATCACCTGCGGTGCGTGCGAGCACTGCCTCCGCGGGGACCTCTTCTTCTGCCCGGAACTTGCCATCGTGGGGTTTGACATCCACGGCGGCTTCGCCGAGTACACTTTGGTTCCCGAGGCATGCTGCATGCCCCTCCCCGACGATATCTCCTACGACGTGGGAGCGTTGCTCGTGGACATGCTCGGCACGGCCTACCGCGGGGTGAAGAGGGCAGGGCTTCTGCCTGGGGACCGGGTGGCGGTGTGGGGCGCAGGGCCCATTGGCCTCTCGGCCCTTCTGGTGGCTTTGCGGTTGGGCGCGGAAGTGGCCGTCGTGGACCTCAACCCCTATCGCCAGGAGATGGCCCGAAGGCTTGGCGCACACCTGGTGCTGGACCCTGCCCAGGACGACGTGCATGCTGCACTGTCGGACTGGACCCACGGGCGCGGCGTGGATGTCGCTTTTGAATGCGTGGGGAACGAACGGGCTGCTTCCCAGGCCCTCCAAGCCATCCGTACCCGGGGCAAGATGGCCTTCATCGGAGTGAGCCACTGCTTCACGGTGAACCCCTGGGAGGACCTGATTCGGCGGGAACTGACCCTCTATGGGTCACGCTCCTTCGTCCTTTCGGAATGGGATGAGATGCTGGCCCTGGTCCGCAGGGGGCTGCCGGTGGAATCCATTGTCACACACTGCTTCCCCCTGAGGGAGGCTGAGGCTGCCTTCGCCCTGTTCCGCACGGCTCAGTGCGGCAAGGTCCTCCTGCAGCCGTAGACAAGGGGGGCCTGGCAATAGTTTCGGAGGGGTGGAACGTGCCAACAGAAGTGGTCATGCCCAGGCTCGGGCTGAACATGAAGGAAGGCCTGTTGGTCAGGTGGCTGGCCGGAGATGGGGAGCGAGTGGAGAAAGGCCAGCCCCTTTTCGTGGTGGAGACGGACAAGGTCACCAACCAGGTGGAGGCGGAGGTGGGAGGCATCCTGCGCCACGTGGTCCGAGAAGGCTCCTCCGTCCCTGTGGCTGGCGTCGTGGCCTATATCCTCCAGGAAGGAGAGCCCCTTCCCTCTGGGGTCCACCCGGCTGTGCCCCAGCCCCAGGCGGCGCAACCTGTGGCGCCTCCCAGCCCCCCGACCACGCTGGCGCAGGCGGTCCGGGCCTCCCCGGCTGCCCGGCGGCGGGCCCGTGAGTTAGAGGTGGACCTGCAGGAGGTGACGGGCACCGGCCCGGACGGGGCCGTCACGGTGGAGGATGTGGAGCGGCACGCGGCTCGGAAAGCTGCCCGAGAAGCCCCTCTTGAGGTGCGGGCTACCCCAGCGGCCAGGCACCTGGCCCAGGAACTGGGGGTGGACCTGGCCTCCGTGACGCCTTCGGGGCCTGGGGGCCGCATCACCCGGGAGGATGTGGAGCGGGCTGCGGCCCAGAAGGCGGCGCCGGCCGCAGAAGAAGTGGTGGTACCTCTGGAGGGGGTGCGGGCCGTCATCGCCCAGCGGATGCACCGCAGCCTCCAGGAGACGGCGCAGGTCACCGTGGCCACCGAAGTGGATGCGACCAATCTGGTGCAGGCCCGGGCGCAGGTGAACGCGGCCCGGGCACAACAGGGGCTGGACCCCCTTTCCTACAACGCCATCCTGGTGAAGGTGGTGGCCATGGCCCTCCGGGAGTTCCCTTACATGAACGCCACTTTCGTAGAGGGAGCGATCCACCAGCACCGGGACATCCACATCGGCGTGGCCGTGGATACGGCGCGGGGCCTCCTGGTCCCCGTCGTCCGCCACGCCGACCGCAAGTCCATCGCCCAGATCCACCAGGAACTGCAGGCCCTGGCGGAGCGGGCGCTGGCTGGTCAGAGCACCCTGGACGACCTCTCTGGAGGCACCTTCACCATGACCAACCTCGGTGCCCTGGGGGTGGAGGTTTTCACCCCTATCCTGAACTACCCGGAGGTGGCCATCCTGGGGGTGGGGCGCATCGTCCCCAAGCCAGTAGTGTACCAGGGCGGCCTCTATATCCGGGACCGGCTGACCCTCAGCCTGACCTTTGACCACCGCCTCGTGGACGGTGCGCCGGCGGCCCGCTTCCTGCAGCGGGTGGGAAGCCTGATAGAATCGTTGCATCCCGACCTGGAGTGATGGACGTAGCGGGGATGCCCTGGTGTTGGGAGAGGGAAGACATGGCGGACACATCCACCTGCCTTCTGGGCATAGACGTGGGCACCACAGGGGCGAAGGCCGTCCTGGTGGCCGAAGACGGCCAGGTCTTGGCCGCGGCCACCCACGAATACCCCATGTCCACCTCCCGCCCTCTCTGGGTGGAGCAGGACCCGGAGGACTGGTGGGCCGCTACGGTCAAGAGCATCCGGCGGGTGCTGTCCGAGAGCGGGGTTCGGGCGGACCAGGTGGCCGGGGTGGGCCTGACCGGGCAGATGCACGGGCTCGTGCTTCTGGACCAGGAGGGGCGGGTCCTGAGGCCGTGCATCATGTGGAACGATCAGCGTACGGGACCTCAGTGCGAGGCGATCACCCGTGAGGTGGGCGTGGAGGCGCTCCTCCGCCTGACTGGCAACCCTGTCCTGCCGGGCTTCACCGCGCCCAAGATTCGCTGGGTCCAAGAGCACGAGCCGGAGACCTTCGCTCGGGCCGCCAAAGTGCTCCTGCCCAAGGACTACGTGCGGTACCGCCTGACCGGGGCCTTTTTCACTGAGGTGTCGGACGCGTCGGGCACATCCCTCTTTGACGTGGGGCGGCGCCAGTGGTCCGAAGAGATGCTGAAGGTTCTGGGGGTCCCGCGGGCGTGGCTGCCGGAGGTCACCGAGTCCCCTGTGGCCAGCGCGCAGGTAGGCCAGGACGCGGCCAGGGCCACGGGGCTTGTGGCCGGCACCCCTGTGGTAGGCGGCGCGGGGGACCAGGCAGCCCAGGCCGTGGGGACGGGCATCGTGCACGAGGGGCTGGCCTCGGTCACGCTGGGGACCTCGGGTGTGGTCTTCGCCTCCTCAGATGAATACCGCGTGGAACCCCAGGGACGGCTCCATGCCTTCTGCCACGCTGTCCCTGGCAAGTGGCACTTGATGGGGGTGATGCTCTCGGCCGGAGGGAGCCTCCGCTGGTACCGCGATGCCCTGGGCGACCCGGAGCGCCAGCGGGCGGAGGAGGCCGGCCAGGACCCCTACGACCTCCTCCTGGCGGATGCAGAGCAGGTGCCTGCGGGATGTGAGGGCCTCATCTTCCTGCCGTACCTCAGCGGCGAGCGGACCCCCTACCCAGATCCCTATGCCCGGGGCGTCTTCTTCGGGCTGACTCTGAGGCACCGCAAGCCGCACCTGACCCGTGCCGTGTTGGAAGGGGTAGGGTTCGGCCTGCGGGACTCTTTGGAACTCATGCGGAGCCTTGGCCTTCCTGTCTCAGAGGTGCGGTTGTCCGGCGGAGGGGCGCGGAGCGCCCTCTGGCGGCAGATCCTGGCGGACATCTTCGGGACGGAGATCACCACGGTCAACGTGACGGAAGGCGCGGCCTACGGCGCGGCCCTCCTGGCAGGGGTGGGGGTGGGCCTTTTCGGGAGTGTCCCAGAGGCCTGCGCACAGGCAGTCCGGGTGACGGGGCGGGTGCGCCCGGGCCCCCAGGCACAGGCCTACCCGGACTACTACGCCCGGTACCGGGCCCTGTACCCAGCCCTGGCGGGGGAGTTCAAGGCCCTCTTCCAGGTGGTGGAGCGGCACGAGAAACCCTAGCACCTTGCGGAGGCCAAGGACGCGCCTCGCAGGCACCGCGAAACGCTTCTTCCATGTCCACGGGCCGAAGGCGAGCAGCACCCCGGGCAGCCTACACCATCTCATCCCGCTGGAGGCACGGGGCACCATCCCGAAGGAGGTACTGGACCGCGGTGAAGCGCAGACGAGGGCTGTACCCTTCGCGGATCGCGGGGTCCACCTCCTCACAGTAGATCTGGCCGATATCGGCGCCACCGCGCTTCTGCCACTGGTCGGCGAAGGGGCAGAAGGTCACCACATCGTGGCTTGCCTCAGGCGTGGTGGTGCGCGCCCCCTGCCAGGCGCGCCCCATGGGCAGGTCGTAATGCCTGAGGAAGTTGGCCAGGTTCACTTCCTCGCCCGCAGCCTCCACTTCTGCCCGGATGGCCTGCCCCCTCGCCAGACCGAACTCCCGCAGCCCTTGCCGCACCGCCTTCTCCCCCGCCTCGCCCAGGTCCAGGATGACCCGGCGCGCGATGAAGTAGTAGAGGTCCGCGGCGAACCGGGCCGCTGCCTCGGAAAGTTCCTCCAGGTCGTCCCACCGACCCGTCTCGGACACAGGTTCCCTGTCCGTCCCTTGCATCTGCATCCTCAGCAAGCCTCCCCTTTTATGCCTCTGGCGGAAGGTCCACCACAATCCAGGGTTCAGCATTCCAGAACGACACCCGTTGCTGGCGGTTGTACTCCGAGAGCCTGGCCTTCGTGGCCTCATCGGCAGTGAGGAACCTGAGGGTGGCCTCCGTGCCCAGGGCGGAAGCCAACCGCAAAGCGGTGTTGAAGAAGCGGCGCGCCTCCAGGAACTGATCGGCCACGTACATCAGGCTGGTCTCGCTGGAACGCACCGCCCGTGGGATGCAGGCTGCCAGGTCCGCATGCCGCGCGGAGGGGAAGAAGACCTCCACCACGACCGGCGGGGGGACCACGAGCGGCTGCATCCGGGAGAGGTTGCGCAAAGCCCGCTCCGCCGCCTGCTCAATAAGGGCGCGGGTCACCTCGCCGGGAAGGCACGTGCACGAGGCCCGTCCCGTGGCTTTCTTCACCACCACCCCCTCCACCCAGGGCATGTAGTACTTGGCCTCCCGGACCGTGGCGTCGTCGCCCGTGACCAGGATGGTAGGCACCATGGAATGCCCGGCCACGGCAGCCAGCATCTCCACCTCGCCAAACCACTCCCCGTTGAACTTGACCGCTGTGAACCCGCTGGTGGTGTGGCCCAGAAACCCGACCGGCGTACCATTGCGGCAGTGCATGCCCACCATGGCCACTGCGTCCAGGGTGCTCGCCTTCTCCTCCAGGACCGCCGCTCCTCGCCGCAACTCCACACCCGCTTCCAGTTCCTCCGGGATGAGGTTGAACCGGTCCGGCCAGGCGCGCGCCCCGTGGCCATCCACAACCACGATCTCCCTGGCCCCACCCCTGCGCAGCCCCCGGATGGCTGCATTGGTATCCCGGGTGATCTCCTCCCGCGCCACGGCGTACTGCTCCGGGAACTCCGGGATCATGGCGCGCGTGTCATCCAGGAGGGAAGCCCCTTCCAGATCCACAAGCAGCAGGACTTTCACGTCGCGTCCTCCTTAAGCGACCTCATCTCTCGGGCCTGCGCCCCCTCTGGCACACAAGGTCCCTGACCACTTCTGCCCTGGCCAGCGGCTCCACGACGATATCGCCCTTCACAGGGGTCTGGCAGATCAGGGAGGGTTTCCCGTTGACGAGGGCCGTGCAGCGCCCGCAGATCCCCTGGCGGCAGGCCGCGTGCGCGTAGTAGGCCAGGCTGCCATCCAGGTGTTCATAGATATAGTCCAGCGCTTCCAGGACGGTCATCCCCTCTACAAAGGGGACTTCATACGTCTGCAAGTATGGTTCCCTGTCCACGCTGGGGTCAAACCTGGAGACCGTGACTTGGACGCTCTTCTCCCACATGTCCTCACCCTTCTGAAAAAGGAGTCCTCCGCGCAATGCGCAGGAGCCGGTTCCCACGAAACGCCCTATCGCCGTTGGGCATCAGTGGGGGCCGCCCACGTCGGAGTGGGCTTCCATCATCCGCTTCATCATCTCCAGGTAGGGGACCACCCCTCCCGGAGGCACGAGAGAGGTGACGACCACAGGGCGGACACTCACACTGGGTGCGCTCCCTGCCCGTGTGACCACCAGTTCCTTGAGCCAGCGGTCGTTATCCGTCTGGGGACAATCGGCCCGGTAGTGGACTCCACGGCTCTCGGTGCGGGCCAGAGCCGACCGGGCGGATGCCTCCAGCACCTGGACCACGTTCTCCAGTTCCAGGGCCTCAATCCAGTCCCGGTTGTACCTCTGGCTCTTGGACCGGGTGCAGAGGCAGGGGAGCGCGTCCTTCTTGACCTCTTCCAGGAAGGCGAGGAACTCCTGGATCTCCCTCTCGGTCCTCACAGGCCCCAGGTTCTCGTGGGCCATCTTCTGGATGCGGCGCTTGAGGTCCCCTGGAGCGAGGCCGCTCGGGCGCGCCAGAGGCTGCATGGCCCTGGCCTGCACGGGCTCCACATCGCGGTCCTCAACACCCGCTAGATTCCTCACCTGCAAGGCGTGTTCTGCGGCTGACCGGCCTGCCAGCGCGCCCGTCACCAGCATCTCGGTCGTGGCTGCCGCGACCCTGTTGGCCCCGAACAGGCCTGTCGCGCACTCGCCAGCCGCGTGAAGGCCGGGGAGGCTCGTCTCAAAGCGCTCATTGACGGAGATACCTCCCTCAAAATACTCCACGGCCGGCCCCACCTCAACGGGCTCCCCTTCCCGCAACATCCTCCGCAACTCAGAGAAGTCCGCCCCTTTGTACCGCCAGTTGGGATAGTGAGCCTCCACCTGGCGGTCAAAGGCGTCCCAGGCCTCCGGCTCCACCCCGAAGAAAACGCCTCCATGAGGGGAGCCCTTCCCCGCACGGATTTCCTGCGCGGATGCGTAGGAGACGAAGGATTTATCCCACTCGGTTGAGGTCCCGATCTGGACCATGACTGGGTCGTACTTCTCCAGGAAACGCTCCCCTTCCCGGTTGGTGAGCACGGCCCCCATGCCCTGTAGGATATAGGTGAAGAGGCTCCCCTGCCAACGGGGCGGCCAGAGCAGGATGCTGCAGCAGAAGGTGACGAACTCCATGTTGGCCAGTTCTGCCCCAGCCCGGTAGGCCATCGCAACGCCATCGCCCGAAAGGTCCGTGGTCCCCGTGGTCGGGGTATAGGCCTTGTGCCATCCTCCGGTGGCCAGGACGATGGCCTTGGCCTGGAAGACCACGAATTCCCCGGTCAGGAGGTCAAGCCCTACCGCTCCCACCACGTGCCCGCCCTTGACTATCAGATGGAGCACCATCACGTTTTCCGCGGTCTCAACGCCCACCGTTTTTGCCCTTCTGAGCAAGGTATCCGCGATGTGGGTGCCGGTCGTGTAGATTGCCCTCTGGTCCGAGGAGCGGACTTTGAGCCCCCAATCCACCAGTTCCTTCACCCGATGCACCGCCTCCCGGACATAGAGCTCTGCAAGGCGCTGGTTGTTCAGGAAAAACCCCTGGTGGACGATATCCCTGAACCAGGTCTCTTGACTGTCCCGCGGTTCCCCGGGGAACCCGATCTCCGCCAGGCCCCGGCCATCCGCCGTGAGGTCCGCGCCGGCCAGAGGCGTCGCCCCGCTCCTGGCGAGAGGCCCTTTGCTGACGAGGAGCGCCCTGGCCCCCCTCTGTCGGGCCTCAATGGCGGCCCTGAAGCCCGCCCCTCCAGCACCGATCACCAGAACCTCTGTCTCCACTCGTTGGAATGTCATCGCTTTACCCCTTCCTGATGTTCCCTATGGTCTCGCGCGGAGCAAGCGCCCCCCACAGGCTCAAGGGTGGCCTGGATCCCCTCTCCCTCGCGCCGAAGCACGATCCATTTCTGCCATTCCTGCGAGCGGTCGGGATGGTCCTGGCGCAGGTGCTGGCCCCGGCTCTCCGTGCGCAGGAGGGCAGCCCCGGCCACCAGTCGCCCGGTGAGGATCAGGTTGCGCGTCTCCAGCGCCTGGACCACGTCCTGACGCGAGGCACAGCGGGGCCGCTCGTTGGCGAGTGAGGAGAGGGTCTCCACGGCCCTGCGGAGGCCAGCAGCCGTACGCACCACGCCCAGGTCCTCCCAGGCCGCCTGGCGCACGGCCTGCTGCCATTCGGCAGGCGTGGGGCCCTCTCTTTCAGCCAGCAGGTCCTGAACCTCGGCCTCAAAGGCAGCAACCTCGTCTTCGGGGAGTTCCGCCGGGCTGGCAGCCAGGGCCCAGAGGGCAGCCGCACGCCCGGCACGGGTCCCGAAGACCAGGCACTCCGAAAGGGCATTGCCGGAGAGGCGGTTTGCTCCGTGGATGCCGGTGGCCGCCTCACCTACAGCATAGAGGCCGGCCAGGCCCGTGGCCCCGTCCATGTCCACGACCAGGCCGCCCAGGCAGCGGTGCACCGCAGGCACCCACTCAAAGGGCTCCTCAGGCCAGCGGAGGTTGGCCCTGCGCAGTTTATCCACGATTTCCCAATCCTCACGGGCAAAGCGTTCCCGTACCTCGCGAGGGATGGCCATGCTGTCGTTCCAGACCGGGCCCCGGCCGGCCAGGGATTCCAGCACGACGGCCTGCACGAGGCGCGCCCGAGTGGTCATCTCAGCCCGCTGAGGGTCGTACCGGAGCATGAACCGCTCGCCCCGCGCGTTGACCAGGTGGCTTCCAGCAGCCACCAGGGCCGAGAGCCCCGGCGTGGCGATCACGGCTCTCCCCACTTTGGGGATGAGGGTGAACTCGTTGAACTCCATGTTGGCGAAGCGCAGGCCCAGAGGCCACGCCAGGCCATAAGCGTCGCCCGTGGTCTGGTAGTTGGCGCTGGCGTAAGGGTAGAGCCGGGTGGCGCTGCCGGCAGCCAGGACCACGGCCGACGCCGTGAGGACCACCGGGTCCCCGCCGCCTATCGGCAGGGCGTAGAGCCCGGCGACCCGTCCCCCCACGGAGAAGAGCCGCGCCACCATGACCTGTTCCAGGACCCGGACGCGCCGGTGGAACACCTCCCGCCGGAAGGCGTCCATGAGCACCGGGCCGCCGCCTTCGGGAGAGGAAGTCAGGGGCTCCTCGTGGCCCGGGGCAAGGGTGGCGAGGATGTTCCCTCTTCCGTCGCGCTTGAAGCGCAGGCCCAGGCGTTCCAATTCCGGAACGCGTCGGGGGGCCTCGTCAACCAGGACCTCCACCAGACGGGGGTCGTTCATCCCTTCGCCCGCGGCGAGGGTCGCGGCGGCATGCCGCGCTTTCGCCGCATCCAGGGAGTCGCCCTCGTCCCGGGGACGGGCGAAGGAGAACCCACCCCCAGCCGTGCAGGAACTGCCGCTCCGTCCCAGCCTGCCCTTGTCCAGGAGGGTGACCCGTAGGCCGTACTTGGCGGCCTCCACAGCCGCCGCACACGCTGCCAGCCCACCGCCCACAATGGCCACGTCGGTGTGTCCTATCACCTGGGCTTCCCCACCTTCACTCGGATGGCCTGCTCGGGGCAGTACTTCTCGCAGATGAAACAGTCCACGCATTGCTGGGGCCGCGCCACAACTGCCTTCTCCGCCTCCGGGTCCAGGGAGAAGACGTCCTGGCCGCACTGGAAGAGGCAGATCCCGCAGCCTACGCACAGGTCGCGATCCACACGAGGGGGCATGGTGGACACCTCACGCAGGGAACTGGAGCATCAGCGCCGCAGGCGAGGGTCAAGGGCATCGCGCAGCCCATCGCCCAGGAAGTTGAAGGCCAGGACGGTCAGACCCAGGGCGATGGAAGGGTACAGGGCCAGGTGGGGGAAGGAGCGGAAGTATTCCCTGCCCTTGGCGATCATGCCGCCCCACGTGGGGTTGGGAGGCCGGATGCCGATGCCCAGGAACGAGAGCCCTGCCTCGGCCATGATCACATCGGCGATGCCGATGGTGAAGTGCACGATGAGCACGCTCAGGGTGTTGGGGAGGATGTGACGCGTCATGATCCGCCAGCTGGAAGCCCCGACCACGCGCGCTGCGGAGACAAACTCCCATTCCCGCAGCGAGAGGACCTGGGCCCGGATGAGGCGGGCGGGGAACGGCCATCCCACCAGGACCAACACCAGGATGATGCTGAAAGGACTGGGCCGGAGGAACGCCACCATGAACACGGCGAAAAGAAAACTGGGGAACGCGTACATGATGTCCACCAGGCGCATGAGGACCGTATCCACGATCCCCCCGAAGTACCCCGCGGCCAACCCCAGGAGAGCTCCCACCGCAATGGCCGTGATCTGCACCACCAGGCCCACGGCCAGGGACACCCGCGCCCCGTAGAGCAACCGGGCCACGAGGTCCCTCCCCAACTCATCCGTGCCCAGGGGGTGTTCGCGGCTCGGGGGCTGCAGGGTTGCGGAGAAATCGGGCGTGTAGGGGGAGTAAGGGGTGAGGATTGGCGCGGCTACGGCCATCAGCACAAGGACCACCAGGAAGACCATGCTCCCCAACGCCGCCTTGTTGCGCTTCAGGCGACGCCACGCGTCCCCCCACAGGCTCGTGGCAACCTCCGGTTCCCTCTTCTGCCTCCAGGCCAAAAGGAGGTGCTTCTGGCTCTCAGCCCCTCGCTTCGTGGCTCCCATGCCCATCTCCTCAGGCCAACCGAATCCGGGGGTCCAGGCACCCGTAGAGGATGTCCGTCACCAACGTGGTCAGGAGGAAGGCGAAGGCCAGGAGGACCGTCGCGCCCAGGATCACCGGATAGTCCCTCTGCAACACAGCCGTCACACCGATGCGTCCCAGCCCGGGGATATTGAAAATGGTCTCAATGAGGAAGGTGCCGGCGAAGATGCGCCCCACCATGATGCCCACAATGGTCAGCGCTGGCAACAGGGCGTTCCGCAGGGCATGGCGCAGGATGACGGCCCTCTCGCTGAGCCCCTTGGCCCTGGCGGTGACGATGTAATCCTGACGGATGACCTCCAGCATAGAGGCCCGGATCATCCGGGCCAGAAGGGCCATGGGGTGGGCAGCCAGAGTGAGGGCTGGCAGCACGTAGTGCGCTGGTGTGGATAAGCCCGCCACGGGCAACCAGCCCAGTTTCAGGGAGACCCCCACGATGAGGAACGTGGCCAGGGCGAAACTGGGCAGCGAGATGCCCACCAGGGCGAAGAACATGAACAGATGGTCAATCCAGGAGTTCTGCTTCAGCGCGGTGATGACGCCGATGGGCACCGCGAGGGCGATGGCAATGAGGAGACCCACGCTCTCCCACTTGAGACTGACGGGGATGCCTTCCATGAGGATTTCCAGCACGGGCTTGCCGACGTAATAATAGGAAGTGCCGAAATCCCCTCGGAGCGCATTCTTGAGGAAGATCAGGTACTGGATGGCCAGGGGCTTGTCCAGCCCGTAGTGACGTCGCCACATCTCAAGGACAGCAGGGTCTATGTTCCTCTCGCCAGCCATGAGTTCCAGCGGGTCGCCCGGGGCTAACTGCATAGCCAGGAAAGCCACCAACGTGGCTCCGAGCATGCCGAAGATGGTGAAGAGCACGCGCTGAAGGACGTACTTGCGCATCCACACCCCCCCACAGAAACGGTCGCCCCCTGGGGCAGCAGAGCGGGGAACACTCCGCTGCCCCAGGGATTGCCTGTGGCTCTACTTCTCTATCTTCACATCCTTGTACCACATCGGCCCGGTGAGGTTGCAGGTAAAGCCCTTGACATAGGGTTTGACCAGGTAGATGTAACTGCTGTAGGCGAAGGGGATCATGGCCGCGTCTTCCATCGCCATCTCCTCCGCCCGCTGCCAGAGGGCTACCCGCTTGGCCTCGTCCACCGTCTGGCGCGCCTCGTCCACGATGGCGTCAAAGGCGGGGTTCTCGTACCCGAAGAAGTTGGACCCCAGCCCGCTGTGCAGGAGTTGGTGCGTCCACACCTCGGCGGAGGGGAAGTCCGCGGTCCAGCCCCAGTAGAAGATGTCCCAGGTGTTGTGGTCCCACAGCCCCTTGATCATCTCGCCGCGTTCCACGATGTTCACCTCAATGTTCAGGCCGAGGTTCTGGTTCTCCTGGGCGGCGAAGGCCTCGCACAGGGTGCTGTCAGACCCGATGCAGGTGATCTGGACGGTTGGGAACCCTTTCCCCTCCGGGAAGCCGGCCTCTGCCAGGAGTTGGCGGGCCTTCTCGGGGTTGTACTCGTACCCCTTCAGGTTGGGGTTGTACTCGGAGATGCCCGGCGGGACAAGGCCGGTGGCCGGCTTGTAGGCGTTGAACAGGAGTTTCTCCACCAGTTCCTGCTTGTTGAGGGCGTAGTTGAAGGCCTGGCGCACCCGTTTGTCCTTGAAGACATCCACCTTGTACATGTTCAGGCCGAAGTAGACCAACTGGGCGCGGGTCCAGAACTTCAGTTCCTGGCTCAGTTTGGGATCCTGCTGGAGGCGCTGCAGGTCCACGGCCCGCACGGTGGCGAGGTCCAGTTCCCCTGCTTCGTACTGCGCCAGGATGGTCGCCGGGTCGGGGACCACGTAGTACTCAATCCGGTCCACCGTGGGCCGCCCCAGGAAGAAGTCGTCCCAGGCTTCCAGGACCAGTTTCTCGTTGGTCCTCTGCTCCACGAACTTGAAGGGGCCCGCCCCGACCGGCTTGTCCTTCCACTCTGGCTTGCCTTCTACCACTGCCTCGGGGGGCACGGTCCAGGTGGAACTCGTCGCCAGTTTGAGGAGGAAGCCCGAGTCCGGCTTCTCCAGGGTGACCTTGAGGGTGTGGTCGTCCACCGCCTCCACGCCGGCGAGTTCCTTCGTCTTGCCATCCAGGATGTCCTGAGCGCCCTTGATGTTGCCCAGGTAGTCGGCGCCTGCCTGCGCCGCCACCTCGGGATCCAGGTAGCGCTCCCAGCCCTTCTTGATGTCAGCCGCGACAATGGGCCGGCCATTGTGCCACTTGGC
This sequence comes from Anaerolineae bacterium, assembly GCA_049969295.1. Lineage (GTDB taxonomy): Bacteria > Chloroflexota > Anaerolineae > DTPP01 > DTPP01 > DAOTYM01. The sequence continues at coordinate 14,819 of JBMFPD010000048.1, forward strand.
GTCCTTCCGGAGGTAGAACGTGTAGGTCAGGCCATCCTCCGACATCTCCCAGCGCTCGGCCAGGTAGGGCTTCAACTGGGTGTTCTCATCGTAGGTGAGGAGGCCAGCATGGAGGTTCTGGGCAATCCAGCCGGAAAGCAACTCCAGCACCAGGCCGGGTTCCAGGCTCTTGGGGTCGCTGGCGATGGGCACCCGGATGACCGTCGGTTCCTTCGGCTTGGGGGTGGGGGTTGGCGCTGGTGGTTGCGTAGGAGGGACCGGGGTGGGTGCTGGTGCCTGGGTCGGGGGAACTGGAGTTGGGGCAGCCGGTTGCGTTGGAGGGGCTGCGGTGGGCGCAGGCGCGCAGGCAGCAGGGAGCAGGGCTCCCAACACCAGCAAC
>JBMFPD010000049.1:0-14991 GCA_049969295.1 Anaerolineae bacterium
CGCTTCTGTATTGGCCCAGTTGGAGCGCTCCCTCGCCGAAGGCGAGAGCCGCTGGCAAGCAGGGGACGTCCAGGGCCACTACGAAAGCGACGTCTTCTTCCACGAGACGGTCTGCAAGCTCGCCGAGAATTCCCTGGTCAAAGAGATCCTCATCGGCCTGACCAACCGCATCGCCAGGGTGCGGCGCTTTGCCCAGCGCCAGCCTGGGTACCACCTGGATCAATCCTTCCGCGAGCACCGGGCCATCCTGGAGGCCATGCGCCGCCGGGATCCCGATGGGGCAGCGGCGGCCATGCGGGAGCACCTGATGAACTCGGCGGAGCGGATTCAGGCCATGATCCAATGAGCCACTGGAAAGGAGGTGATGAGGCAGGAGAGGACGTCCGGTTTCGTCGATGGAACAGTCCGTCGTGTGGCAGTGCACCATACACATCCCCTACAAGGGAAAGGAGAGGAACATCCATGAAGAAGTGGATCAATGCAGCGGTTGCCCTGGTGATTCTGGCCTCTGTCCTCGCAGGGTGTGGCCCTGCGCAGCCGCAGGCCACTCCAGCCCCTGAGAAGTCCCCTGCAGTCCCAGCAACCCCCACGCCGGTGCCGGCTCCCACCCAGGCACCTGCCCAGCCAACGCAACCCCCGGCTGCAGGCGAGAAGAAGGTCCTGCGCGTGGGCCTGAACAGCGAGAACGTCCCCTGGGAGTTCATGCGCGAGGGCCAACTGGTCGGCTTTGAGGTGGACATGCTCCAGGAGCTCGCCAAGCGCATGGGCGTGGAACTGGAGTTCATCACGGTTCCCTTCAGCGGCATCTTCACTGGGCTTCAGGCGGGGAAGTGGGACCTGGCCTCCTCCAGCATCTGGATCACGGAGGCGCGGCTGAAGGAGATGGACTTCACCGATCCGTACTACGACTCGGACATTGCCATGATGACGCGTGCGGATTCTCCGGTGAAGTCGTTTGCGGACATGAAGGGGCGGGTGTTCGGTGCGGACACGGGCTCCATGAACGACCAGTGGTTGAAGGAGCATCTGGACGACTACGGGCCGTACGAGATCAAGAACTACGATAGTCCGACGGATGCGTTTCTGGACCTGCAGGCTGGTCGGTTGGATGGGGTGGTGGCCGATGCGCCGACGGCGCTGTACTATGTGCAGCAGAATCCGGATGCTGGGCTGGCGGTGCCGTTCCTGATGAACGAGGGGTTCCCGCAGGCGTGGGCGTTCCGGAAGGGGGACCCGTTGCGGGATGCGGTGAATGCGGTTCTCAACGACATGAAGCGGGACGGGACGCTGGCTGCGATCTACAAGAAGTGGTTTGGTCAGGACCCGCCGGCAGGGAGTTCGGTGGTGACCGTCTATGAGGGCGGTTACCAGCTGCCCAAGAAGTAGCCCCACGCGCGGAAGGGGATGTCCCCCGGGACTCTCGGGGGACATCCCCAGCGGGGAAAGCGACGATGGCTCAAGAACGCACAACTCCGACGGATCGGCAATCCCTATACATGAGGGCCCGGCCTCAGTGGTCCTTCTGGATCCGGCGCTACGAATTGATCTTCGCCACCCTGGGGATCCTCGTGGCCTATGCCCTCTTCCTCCTGCCTCCCAAGGACGCCAGCGGCCTGGCCAAGTGGACCTCCCTGGGGCCGTTCCTCCTCCTGGTCCTCGTCTGGAGCGCGAACGTCCTGGCCGACGGCGAGAAGCCGGACTGGTTCAAGGGGCTGGTGGCCCTTGGCCTGATCGGCGTCCTGTGCTGGCTTTTCTATGTGTACTCGGGCACCCGTTGGGACCGGCTCGGCAGTTCCTTCTTCAACCTGAAGAAGATGCAGGGGGCATGGAACATCCTCCTTGAGGGGGTGCTCGTCACCCTGAAACTGGCTGCGATCTCGGCCGTGTTCAGCGTGCTCATCGGCCTGGTCGTCGCCGTGCTGCGCTCCTTCCGAAGCCCTACACTGGATATCTTCCTCGTGGCCTACCTGGACCTCTTCCGGTCCATCCCCATGATCGTCCTCATGGTCGTGGTCTACTACGCCCTGCCTTACATCGGGATCGCGTTGGACTCCGTCACGGCGACAGTTGGGGCGCTCTCGCTGGGGTACGGCGCGTACGCCGCGGAGTCGTTCCGGGCGGGCATAGAGTCGGTCCATTACGGCCAAGTGGAAGCGGCGCGGGCTCTGGGGCTCACCCGCCTTCAGACCATGAGGCTCGTCATCCTGCCCCAGGCCATCAAGGTGGTCATCCCGCCCCTCACCGGCAACCTGATCGCCATGCTCAAGGACACGGCGGTGGCCTCCATCGTCGCCTCGCCGGAACTCCTGAAGCGGGCCAAGGAACTGTACGTGGGGAAGGCCAACCCCACTCCCCTGGTGGCAGCGGCCTTTATCTACCTCTTGATCTTGTTCCCTCTGTCGCGCTTGGCGAACTACCTGGAAGGAAAGGTCAACAAGGGCAAGAAGGTGGTGTCCATATGAGAGACAAATGTTCTCCTGAAGTGATGATAGAAGTGGTGGACTTGCACAAGTACTTCAAGGACCTGCACGTCCTGCGCGGGATTTCCACCAAGGTGATGCGGGGGGAAGTGGTGGCCGTCATCGGCCCCTCCGGAGGCGGGAAGAGCACCTTCTTGCGCTGCATGAACCGCCTGGAAGAGCCCTCGTCAGGGCATGTCTATATAGAAGGGGTGGACATCACCCATCCCTACGTGGATGTGAACAAGTTGCGCACGGAAATCGGCATGGTGTTCCAGAGTTTCAACCTGTTCCCGCACCTCACGTGCATTGAGAACATCAAGCTGGCTCCAATGCACGTGCGCAAGGTCTCTGAGAAGGAGGCCACGGAACGGGCGATGGCCCTTCTGGCGAAAGTGGGCCTGGCAGACAAGGCCCACGCCTACCCGGACCAACTCTCCGGCGGGCAGCAGCAGCGGGTGGCCATCGCCAGGGCGCTGGCCATGCAGCCCCAGATCATGTTCTTTGACGAGCCCACCTCTGCCCTGGACCCGGAGATGATCGGCGAGGTCCTGGACGTGATGCGCGCCATGGCGGAAGAAGGGATGACCATGGTCGTCGTCAGCCACGAGATGGGGTTCATCCGCGAGGTGGCGGACCGCGTCCTCTTCCTGGCCGATGGGGTGATCGTAGAAGAGGGGACGCCAGAGGAGATCTTCAATCATCCGAAAGAGCAGCGGACCCAAGAGTTCCTGAGCAAGGTCCTCTAGAAGCGCTGAGGCAAGCCCATGAGCGACCTGGAACGTACAGAATCCCACTTGGTGGACGTGCAGAGACGGTTTCCGGTCCAGACTCCCTGGTACTACCGGACCGGCTTCATGCTGGGCGCGCTGACGGCCGTCGTGCTGGTGGGCGTCTTCCTGTTGCCGCAGCCGGGGAGGCTTTCCACTGCCGACAAAGCGGTGGTCGGCGTGTTCTTCGGCCTGGCCCTGGCCTGGGGAGCCCTCCTCTTCAGCGACCCGGGGAAGCCCGAATGGACCAAGACTGCCACCGCGTTCGGCCTCCTGTTCCTGGGCGGGTGGCTCTTCTACCGCTATGCCGACGCCCAGTGGGAGCGCCTGAACCACGTCTTCTTCAACTGGCAACTGATGCGCGAGCCCGCAGAGGGCGGCGAGAGTGCCTGGATGGTGTTGTTCAAGGGTCTGGGGATCACCGTACAGATCGCCGTCTTCTCGGCCATCCTGGGCACGGTCCTGGGCCTGATCCTGGCCGTGTTCCGGGCCTTCAACAACCGGGTGCTGAACGCCTTCATCGTTGCCTACATTGACTTCTTCCGGTCCATGCCCATCATCGTGCTGATGGTGCTCATCTACTACGCCCTGCCCTACACGGGCATCACCCTCAGCGCGGTGGCGTCGGGCATCCTGGCCCTGGGCCTCAACAGTTCCGCCTACATCAGCGAGATCTTCCGCGCCGGGATCCTGGCCGTCCACCACGGGCAGATTGAGGCAGCCCACGCCCTCGGCCTGGACTCCTGGAAGACCATGCGCCTCATCATCCTGCCCCAGGCTTTCCGGGTGGTGATCCCCCCGCTGGCCAGCAACTACGTGGCCAGCGCCAAGGACACGGCCATCTGTTCGGCCATCTCCGTCCTGGAACTCCTGAAGTCGGCCATGCAGGTCCAGGCCTTCCGGGCCAACCCCACGCCGCTCATCGCCGCGACGATCGTCTACATCTTGCTCTTCGTGCCCCTCACCCGCCTGGCGGGCGTGCTGGAGAACCGCATGCGGGTCCGAAGGGCCCGAGGATAGACCTTGCCCCTGGCAAGGCACAAACCCAATACATAGATAAGGAGAACCGTCATGCCAGACAAATGGGAAATGAACGCCAGCCATCCCAGGGAGTACCATGTGGTGGAGGCCCGGCGCGGCCGGGAGTTCATCCTGCGGATGACCACGGGAGCGGACGTCTGCCTGGCCATTCAGCAGTTCGCCAAGGACCACAACATCCGCTTCGGGAAGATCCACGCCGTCTTCATGGGTGGGTTGCAGCCGGCCCGGTTCCTCGTCTGGGCGCCGGACACCCGCAACCCGGAGAACTGGCACAACGAGTGGCCAGCCACGGTCCAGAACCTGAGCATGGTCCTCTCCATGAGTGGGATCATCCATCCCCGGCCAGTGAAGGGGGGCGGTGAGGAGCCTTTTGCTGCCATCCACTTCGTGATCGGCGGCGGGTGGGATGTGCCCACCGTGGGCGGGCACCTGCTGGAAGGGTCCATCGTGAAGGGTGTGGTGGAGGTGTTCATCACCGAGATCCTCGGGATTGATGTCCTCTATCCCTCGGGAAAGCCCATTGACCCCCATGCAGAGGAGTTCCCGGAGAACTGGTACCAGGAAGTGCGGTAGGGCATCCGTCAGGCGACCGGAGAGGGGGCTGACGGCTGCCTGACAGAGCAGCTGCCAGCCCCTCCCTACAGGGCTAAGTCCTCCCGGAAAGGGGCGACCATGCTTGCAGGCTATCCTTCAACGTCTTCGCGTCCGCTGGGCCTGGGCGATATCTGGCAGGCCAGGCACCGCATCCAGGGGAGGGTGTGGCGCACGCCCCTCGTCTATTCCCAGGCTCTGAGCGAACGGACCGGCTGCCAGGTCTACCTGAAGATGGAGTGCTGGCAGGTCTGCGGGTGCTTCAAGGTGCGGGGGGCGGTCAACATGGTGACGGCCCTCACCCCCCAGGAGCGGGCACGGGGCCTTGTGGCAGCCTCCAGCGGCAACCACGGCATCGCCCTGGCTTACGCCGCGAGCCTGTTCCCGGGCACGCGGGCGACGGTCTTCCTGCCGGAAGGGGCGGACCCCACCAAAGCCCGCAAGATCCGCGCCTTCGGGGCCGAGACCCGCTTCCACGGGAAGGACTACCTGGCTGCCCTGGCCGAGGCCAGGCGGGTCCAGGAGGCGGAGGGCCGCGTCTTCGTGCACTCCCATGCCCATCCCCTCATCATGGCTGGGCAGGGCACCATCGGCCTGGAGATCATGGAAGACCTGCCAGATGTGGATGCCATCCTGGTGCCAGTGGGGGGTGGAGGGCTCATCTCCGGGATTGCGGTGGCGGCCAGGGCCCTGTCCGACCGGGTGAAGGTCATTGCCGTGGAGCCAACGGCCGCCCCGGGAGCCTATCTCTCGTTCCAGGAAGGCCGTCCGTGCGAGCAGATTGACCTCAAGCCCACCCTGGCCGACGGCCTCTCGGGAGGGTTCGCGCCTCTGGCCTGGGATGTGAGCCACGACCTCATCCACGATGCGGTCCTGGTGGAGGATGAGGAGATCGCCCATGCCATGCGCGTGTTCCAGGAGACGGAACAACTGGTGGTGGAGGGCGCGGCGTCGGTGGGTCTGGCTGCACTGCTCCACCGCGCTCTCCACCTCCAGGGGGAAAAGGTGGTGCTCGTGCTGACCAGCCGCAACATAGATGCGGGTCGGTACAACAGGGTTGTAGCCCAGAGGGAGGAGTCCGGATGACCCAGAAGGATGCTTTCGCCAGCGCAGGACGGCAGAAACCTGCCCCCCCTTACTCTCCGTTCGTGGTCTATGGAGACCTGATCTTCATCTCGGGGACCATCGGGCGGGACCCGGAGACCGGGGAGATCGCCCGCGGGGACGTCGCTGCCCAGACGCGCCAGGCACTGGAGACCATCCGCCGGCGGCTGGAACAGGCCGGCAGCGACATGGGCAAGGTGGTGAAAGCCACCGTGTTCCTCGTGGACATGGCTCACTTCTCCCGGATGAACGAGGCCTACCGTGCCGCGTTCCCCGGCCCGTTGCCAGCGCGCTCCTGCGTCCAGGTGACAGCCCTGCCGGACCCCGAGGCCCTGGTGGAGATTGAGGTCATCGCCGGGAGGGGAAAGTGAGGCGGTACCGGGTCGTCTACGTGGATGCCTTCACAGAGGTCCCCTTCGCCGGGAACCCCTGCGCCGTCCTGCCGGACGCCCAGGGCCTCTCAGACGAGGAGATGCAGGCCATCGCTCGGGAGACCAACCTCTCGGAGACGTCCTTCGTCCTCCCCTCGGAACAGGCGGATTTCCGCGCCCGGTACTTCACCCCGCGGGCGGAGATCCCCTTCGCCGGCCACCCGACCATCGCCACGGCCTTCCTCCTGGCCGAGGAGGGGCGGATCCCCCTCCAGGGGCCGATGGCCCGGATCGCCCTGGAGTTCCAGATCGGCGTCCTGCCCGTGGAGGTGGAGGCGCGGGACGGGGTCCCCAGATGGGTGGTGATGACCCAGCGCCGCCCCACCTTCGGGGCGACCTTCTCCGCCGCGGAGGTGGCCCCCTGCCTGGGCCTGGACGCAGCCTCCCTGCGGGAGGATTGCCCTTCCCAGGTGGTGGACACGGGGGTGCCCTTCCTGCTGGTGCCGGCCAGGGACCTCGCTGCCCTGGAGCGGGTCCAGGTGGACCGCCCGGCGTTGCAGGCCCTCTGCCGGCGGGCCGGTGTGGACGCCGCTTTCGTCTTCTGCCTGGGAGGGTTCAGCCCCGAGGCCGACACCCATGCCCGCCTCCTGGACCCGTGGGGCACTCACGAGGACCCCTTCACAGGCTCCGCCTCCGGGGCCATGGCCGCCTTCCTCGTCCGCTACGGTCTCAAGCCAGGCCCCCGGCTTGTGGCGGAGCAGGGGCACTTCGTGGGACGCCCGGGCCTCGGCCTCCTGGAGGTCCTGGGGACGCGGGGGAGGATAGAGGCCGTGCGCCTGGCAGGCCCAGCAGTGCGGGTGATGGAGGGGGAGTTCCTGCTGCCGGAAAGGTGACTGGCAGCACCCGGAAAGGGCGGGAGGGAGATGGCAAGGCCCGTAGATTCGCAGATCACGTTCCTCTACTATGCCGACCTGGAGCCAGCGGCGCATTTCTACGGAGAGGTCCTGGGTCTGCCCCTGGTGGAGGACCAGGGCTTCGCGAAGATCTACCAGGTGGCGGAAGGCGCGTTCCTGGGGATCGTGGCTGGGGAACGGGGCTTCCACCGGCCGCAGCCCCACAACGCCGTCCTCGTCACGCTGCTGGTGGAGGACGTCCGGGCCTGGTACGAGGCCCTGCGCGCGGCGGGCTTGCGCATCCTGCGGGAGCCCGCTCGCCACGAGGACATCGGCGTGGAGTGCTTCTTCTTTGAGGACCCTGGCGGCTACGCCCTGGAAGTGCAGCGGTTCCTCAGACCAGAACAGGCGCGGGTGTTCCACCGCGCCGGGCGCGGTTAGGGCCGGCCCCCAGTGACCGGGCGACGCGTGCGCCGCCCCCACCGGCGGCACTGGCATGCCGCACTATGGACACCGATCGCTGTGGCGCGGCACCAGGGAAACGGTTCGGAAACACGGTTCAGGAGGTAGGTAAGATTATGAAGGTGTTGCTCTCCGGAAACGAAGCCATCGCACGAGGTGCCTACGAGTACGGGGTGAAGGTGGCCACGGGCTACCCGGGCACACCCAGTTCCGAGATCCTGGAGAACGTGGCCAGGTACAAGGAGATCTACTCCGAGTGGTCCGTCAACGAGAAGGTGGCCATGGACGTGGCCATCGGCGCGGCCTATGCCGGGCGGCGGGCCATGGTCACCATGAAGCAGGTGGGCATGAACGTGGCGGCCGATTCCTTTTTCTACGCCGTCTACACCGGCGTGAAGGGGGGCCTGGTCATCGTCACCGCGGACGACCCGGGCATGTTCAGTTCGCAGAACGAGCAGGACAACCGTCACTACGCCCGCTTCGCCAAGATGCCCATGGTGGAGCCTTCCGACAGCCAGGAGGCCAAGGACTTCGTGGGCATCGCCCTGGACCTCTCGGAGCGGTGGGATACGCCGGTCCTGCTGCGGACGGTGATGCGGGTCTCCCACTCCGCTTCGCCCGTGGAACTGGGGGAGAGGCACGTCGACGACACCAGCCCCACGCCGCCTCTGGAGCGGAACCCCCGCAAACTGGTCTGCACGGCCATCTGGGCGCGGGACCGGCACCCGGTCGTGGAGGCCCGCCTGAAGCAACTGGAGGAGGTCTCCAGCACCATCCCCATCAACCGGTTGGAGTGGGGCGATCCGAAACTCGGCATCGTGGCCAGCGGCCCGGTCTACCACTACGCCCGGGAGATCTTCCCCCACGCCACTTTCCTCAAACTGGGGATGACCTATCCGCTGCCCAAGGCTCTCCTGCGGGAACTGGTCTCCGGGGTGGAGCAGGTGGTCGTCATTGAGGAACTGGACCCCTTCCTGGAGGAGCAGATCAAGGCCATGGGCATCCCCTGCCGCGGGAAGGACATCTTCCCCGCCGTGGGGGAACTGACCACCGCGGTCATTGAGCGGTGCGCGGCCGAGGCTGGCCTCCTGCCAAAGGAAGCGGTCCGTGGCGCCCGCGACGTGGCCCCGAAGGACCTGCCGGCCCGTTCGCCCATCCTGTGCCCCGGGTGCCCCCACCGCACCACCTTCTACCTCCTCAGCCGGATGAAGGAGGTGGTCGTGGCCGGGGACATCGGGTGCTACAACCTGGGGGCCCTGCCCCCCTTCAACGCCACCGACACCATGGGGGCCATGGGCGCGAGCGTCGGCGTGGCCCACGGCTTTGACGTGGCTGGCATCCCCGACCCCTTTGTAGCGGTCATCGGCGACTCCACCTTCTTCCACGCTGGCATCCCGCCCCTCTTGAACATCGTCCACAACGGCGGCAAGAGCACCGTGGTCATCCTGGACAACCACACCACGGCCATGACCGGCCACCAGGACCACCCTGGCGTGGGGTTCAAACTGGGCGGCAAACCGGCGCCCAAGGTGGACATTGAGGCCGTGGTGCGGGCCTGCGGCGTCCAGGATGTGCACAAGGTGGACGCCTTTGACGTCAAGGCGGTGCAGAAGGCGCTGAAGGAGGCCCTGGCCTACGATGGTCCCTCCGTGGTCATCGTGGATGGGCCGTGCTTCTTCGTTGGGCCGGGGGCCAAGGGGGCCTACGTGGTGGAGGCCGACCAGTGCGTGGCCTGCGGGCTGTGCTTCCGGCTGGGCTGCCCGGCCATTATCCAGTCCCCAGAGGTCCACGCCAAGACGGGCAAGCACAAGGCTGAGATTGACCCGGTGCTTTGCGTGGGGTGCGACCTGTGCGCCCAGGTCTGCCCCACTGGGGCCATCCATCCCGCAGATCAGAAGGAGGCATGAGGCGGTGGAGACGGTGAACTTCTTGATCACAGGAGTGGGCGGCCAGGGGACCGTCCTGGCCAGCGACATCCTGGCCGCGGTGGGTCTGGCTGCGGGCTACGACGTGAAGAAGTCCGACATCCTGGGCCTGGCGGTGCGCGGGGGCGCGGTGGTGGGCCACGTCCGCTGGGGGGAGCGGGTCCATTCCCCCATCGTGCCCGAGGGCCGCGTGGACTACCTCGTCGCCTTTGAGATCCTGGAGTGCCTGCGGTGGCTGAACCAGGTCAAGCCGGATGGCAAGGTCCTGGTGAACCAGCAGGAGATCTACCCCGTCACGGTGAGCAGCGGGTTCGCCACCTACCCGGACCCCGAGACGGTGGCAAAGGCCCTCCAGGCCACCACGCCCTACGTCTACCGCATCCCGGGCCTGGAGATCGCCCAGGAACTGGGCAACACGCGCGTCCTCAACATCGTCCTCCTGGGCGCGCTGTCGGCCTTGCTGAAGGTGGAGCCGGACATCTGGGAAGGGGTGATCCGGGAGCGGGTGCCAGAGCGGTACCTGGACCTGAACCTGCAGGCCTTCCGCAGGGGGAGGGAGTGGCTTCTGGTACAGGAGGTGAAGTGATGCGCATTTTCGTCATCAACCCGAACACGTCCGAGAGCGTGACGGAGCACATCCGCCGCACCCTGGAGGCCATCAAGCGGCCGGACACGGAGATCACGGTGGTGAACCCCGCCCACGGCCCGGTCTCCATTGAGTCCGCCTACGACGAGGCCCTGGCCGGCCCGCCCACCCTGGAGTTGGTGCGCCGGGCCAACGAAGAGGGGTACGATGCCATCGTCATCGCCTGCTTCTCCGACCCGGCCCTGGACGCGGCCAAGGAACTCTCCGACATCCCGGTCATCGGGATAGAGGAGGCCTCCATGCACGTGGCGGCCATGCTGGGGCACAAGTTCTCCATCACCACGGCCTTCCGCAGCCGGGTCCCCACGCGGGACCTGCACGTCCGCCTGCGCGGGGTGGAGAGCGCTTATGCCTCCACCCTGGTGATGAACATGCCCGTCCTGGAGATGGACGCGCACCCGGAGAAGGCCAAGGCCCGCATTCTGGAACTGGCCCGCAAGGCCGTGGAGGAGGACGGTGCTGAGGTGATCATCCTGGGGTGCGCTGGCCTGGCCGGGTACGCGGAGGACCTTGAGCGCGAACTGGGCGTGGTGGTGCTGGACCCCACCTCCGTGGCCTTCAAGTTGGCGGAGGCCTTCGTGGACCTGGGCCTGCGGCACAGCAAGGTGGCCCGCTTCGCCCGGCCGCCGGCCAAGGAGATCAAGTAGGCGCATCGGATAGGACAACGTTCTCCACCCGCCTCTCCCCGTCGCCCCTGGCAAGAAAAGGAGGGTGAGGTCCGGGCGGATGACCTTTCCTTATCCACCCCTTCCCCTCTCCGATTCGGAGAGGGGAAGGGGGGCCAGGGGGTAGGGGTGAGGCTGGGGGCCAGGGATATGCCGTGCGGGGTCGTGCCCCTTGTCTGGAGAGGCAAGTCCTGGTATATTGGTCGGCGTGGACGTTGCCAGGACAACCCTGTCAGGGAATACGCGTCAGCCGAAAGGAGTACCGCAATGGCCGAACCCTTCGATGTGGTGATCCGAGGAGGTATAGTGGTCACAGGGGCGGGGATGGCCCGCGCCGATGTGGGTATCCGGGGCGAGCAGGTGGCCGCTGTGGGCCCGGACCTGCCCGTGGAGGGGGTGAACCAGGTCCTGGACGCCACGGGCAAATGGGTCCTGCCAGGGGTGGTGGACGTGCACGTCCACCCCGTCTGGCTGGACGACATCCGGCAATCCTCCATCGGCGGGGCCTTCGGCGGGACCACGACCTGCATCCACTACGCCTACGCCCGCCCGGGCGAGAAGGTGCTGGACAAGATCAAGGAGTTCCGCGACGACGGGTTGGCCAACTCCCTCACCGACTTCGGACTCCATGCCGGCCTCTTTGACGTGGCCAACCAGATCGCCGAACTCCCGGAGGCCTTCAAACTGGGGGTGACCTCCTTCAAGGTCTTCATGACCTACGCCAAACTCAAGTGGATGACCGACGACTACTGGCTGATGGCCACCCTGGACGTCGTCGGCCAGGAGGGGGGCCTGGTGGCCGTCCATGCCGAGAACGGCCTGGCCACCGACTACCTGGAGGACAAGTACAACCGCCTGAAGATGTCGGCGTTGGAGGTCTTCACCCGCACCCGGCCCGACGTGCTGGAGGCGGAGGCGGTGAACCGGGTCATCGCCATGGCCCAGGTGGCGGGGTGCGCGCTCTACATCCCCCACATCAGCGCGGCCAAGGCCCTGGAGCCCATCCGCCGGGCACGGGCGTCCGGGCAGGTGGTCTACGCCGAGACCTGCCCTCAGTACCTCACCCTGACGGAGGAGGTCCTCTGGAAGGTGGGCCCCCAGGCCAAGATCGGCCCGCCCATCCGCACGCCCCAGGACCGCGAGGGCCTGTGGGCCGGCATCCAGGACGGGACGATAGACGCCATCGCCAGCGACCATGCCCCCAAAGCCAAGGAGGTGACCGACGATTTCTTCAACGCCCCCTACGGCTCGCCGCAGATTGAGACGGTCCTGACGGTGGCCTACGACGAGGGGGTCAACAAGGGGCGCATCAGCCTGCCGCACCTCGTGCGCCTTCTCAGCGAGACGCCGGCGAAGATCTTCGGCTACTACCCCCAGAAGGGGACCATCGCCCCGGGCTCCGACGCGGACCTGGTGATCTTTGATCCCGCGGCGCGCCACACCATCACCAGGGCCAACCAGCACTCCAGGGCCAACTACACCCTCTACGAGGGACGGGAGTGCCTGGGCAGGCCGGTGCTGGTCATGCAGCGGGGGCGCGTGCTGGTGCGGGATGGAGAGCTCGTGGCGCAGCCTGGCTCAGCCAGGTACCTGCCAACGCGGGCCGCCGTCCACGGCATCTAGAAAGCAGAAAAAAAACCTCTCCTCATCCCCCATCCCCTTCCCCTCTCCGACCCGGAGAGGGGAAGGGGAGCCAGGGGGTAGGGGTGAGGTCAGGTGGTGCTACACATCTCACTCAGAAGGAGGTATCGCCTTGGCAGATCAAGTCCTCAACCTCACCCGGGGGGTTCCCCCTGCTGAGGTCTTCCCTGTGGAGGACCTGGTGGACTGCGCCAGGAGCATCCTGCGCCAGGATGCGCCAGTGCTCCTCCAGTACGGGCGTTCGCCGGGGTACCTGCCCCTGCGGCAGTGGCTCGCCCAGCGCTACGGCGTCGGGCCCGAGCAGGTGTTCCTGGGCAACAGTTCCCTGGAGATCTTCTCCTTCCTCACGGAGACCCTCCTCGGCCCCGGCAAGAGGGCCTTCGTGGAATCCCCCTCCTACGACCGGGCCATCACCTTGATCCGGCGGGCCGGGGCGGAACTGGTGGGCATCCCTCTGGAGGCGGACGGCCTGGATGTGGAGGCCTTTGAGGCCGAACTCAAGCGGGGGGTGCCAGCCCTGGTCTACCTCATCGCCGACTTCCAGAACCCCAGCGGCGTGACCACGAGTCTGGAGAAACGGCGCCGCCTGGCGGAACTGGCCCAGCGGTACGGCTTCTGGATCGCCGAGGACGCGCCCTACAGGGCTCTCCGCTACTGGGGCGAGGAGGTGCCCACCCTCTGGTCGCTGGCCCCGGACCGGGTGCTGCACATGTCCTCCTTCTCCAAGGTGCTGGCCCCTGGCCTGCGCCTGGGGTACGTCATCGGGCCAGCGGAGATGATCGCCTCCCTGGCCCGGTGGGCCGTGGATACCTACATCGGCCCGGTCTTCCCCACCCAGGGCATCGTCTACGAGTACTGTCGGCGGGGGCTCCTGGAGCCCAACATCGCGCGGCTCAAAGAGGTCTACCGGCCGCGCCTCCAGGCCACCCTGGAGGCCCTGGAGGCGCACCTGCCCGGCGCGACCTGGATGCGCCCGGAGGGGGGCTTCTTCGTGGGGGTGACCCTTCCCGAAGGGGCCGACATCGGGACGCTGCTCCCCCGCGCCGAGCAGGCCGGCCTCAAACTGAGCGATGGGCGGGGCTTCTTCCCGGACCCGGCCGACGGCAACCGCTTCCTGCGCATCCCCTTCTGCAGCGTGACGCCAGAGGGGCTCCACCAGGCCATCGCCCGCCTGGCCACGCTGCTGTAGAAAGATCACAACGGGAGGTTTGTGCCTATGTCTATCCTCTGCGGCAAAGATATCCTGCGGACCGATACCCTTTCGGACGAGGAACTGGACCTCATCCTACGCACGGCGGCGCGGTTTGAGTCCGTGCTCCAGTGCGGCGGCCGCCTGAACAACATGGATGGCCTGATCCTGGCGACCCTCTTCTTTGAGCCGAGCACCCGCACGCGCCTCTCCTTTGAGACGGCCATGCTGCGGCTGGGTGGCAAGGTCATCACCGTGGCCGACCCGAAGACTTCGTCGGCGGCCAAAGGGGAGAGCCTGTCCGACTCGGTGCGCACGGTGGAAGGGTACGCCGATGTCATCGTCATCCGCCACCCGGAAAAAGGCTCGGCCCAGGTCGCAGCCGACGCCGTGTCCATCCCGGTCATCAACGCGGGCGACGGCGCGGGCCAGCACCCCACCCAGGCCCTGCTGGATGTCTACACTATCCAGAAGGAGAAGGGCCGCCTGGAGGGCCTGACGGTCACCCTCGCCGGAGACCTGAAGAACGGCCGCACCGTCCACTCCCTGGCCTACCTCCTGGTGCGGTTCGGCATGCGCCTCTTCTTCGCCGCGCCGAAAGGCCTGGAGATGCCCGCGGAGATCACCGAGGACCTGCGCCGCCGGGGTGCGGACATCGCCGAGACCACGGACCTGGCCGCCGCCATGCGGGAGAGCGACGTGGTCTACGTGACCCGTGTCCAGCGGGAGCGGTTCGCGGACCCCGCCGAGTACGAGCGCCTGAAGGGTTCCTACATCGTGGACATGGCCATGGTGCGGCAGGCCAAGCCGGGCATCACCATCATGCACCCCCTGCCGCGGGTGGACGAGATCACCACGGACGTGGATGCTTACGAGGGGGCTGCCTACTTCCGCCAGGTGGCCAACGGCGTTCCCATCCGCATGGCTCTCCTGGCCCTGGTGACCGGGCGCGAGTAGCGGGCGAGGACAGAAGAACATGGAAGAGGGGCTGTTCCGAGACCTCACCCCGCTCCTGAGCCCCAAGGCCATCGCCGTGGTCGGCGCTTCCGAACGGCACGGGAGCGCCGGCCGCCTCGTCCTGGAGAACCTGCGGAACCTGGGCTACGCTGGGGCGGTCTACGCCGTGCACCCCAAGTACAGGGAGGTCCTGGGCTTCCCCTGCTACCCGGACCTGCGCTCGCTCCCTGGCCCGGTGGACTCGGTGGCGGTCCTCCTGGCGGCGGAGAAGGTGCTG
>JBMFPD010000050.1:0-14728 GCA_049969295.1 Anaerolineae bacterium
CGGGCATCGTGCCCATCTACATCCTGGTGCTCTTCTTCCAGCAGTACCTGGTGCGGGGGCTGACCCGGGGCGGCGTGAAGGGGTAATCTCTGTTGGACACCACATCATGCAAGCATCGGAGGCAGTAGGACCATGAACCGTCTGTTCCAAGAGATCGCTCGGAAGATTGAAGATGGGACCTTCAAGCCCGGGGAGCCGCTGCCTTCCCCGGCGGACCTGGCCAGGCAGTTCGGCGCAACGGAGGCCGAGGTGCAGGCTGCCCTCTCGGAACTCATCTACGAGGGGCTCCTGGAGAGGGTGCGGCCCAGGCCCACGGGAGAGGTGCGGGTGCCACCCTACCGCCTGTGGGGGACGCTGGGGGGCATCCACAGCATCACCCAAGAGGCGCGCAAGCGCGGCCAGAAGCCGGGCACCAAGGTCCTCTTCTTTGACTTCGTGCCCGCCTGGCCCACCCTCGCCGCCCGCATGCAGATGCAACCTGGCGAGGAGGTCATCGTCATGGAACGGCTGCGCACCGTGGACGGGGAGCCAGTGGCCATTGAGACCTCCTACCTGCCGGCCAAACTGATGCCGGGCGTCACCAAGGAGATGTTTGAGCAGTCCGGCTCCGCGCAGTCCTCCTTTGAGGTGATGCAGAAGCAGTACGGTCTCGTGCCCCATCGGGCGACGGACGAACTGACGGTGGTGGCGGTGGAGAAGCGGGAGGCGGAACTCCTGGGCCTGGAGGAGGGGACGCCGGTCCTCCTGCGCTTCCGCATCACCTACTCGCCGGAGGGGGTGCCCATCAAGTCGTCCCGGGCCCTCTGGAAGTTCCGGGCCGGCTACCAGATGGACCTGACGGAGGAGTAGAGGCCCTTCGGCTCCTTCGGGAGCCCCAGTGCATGGTGAGAACCCTGGTCTGGGGGGTGGAACGTGGCGAGCATTGAACTGCGGAACGTGTGGAAACTGTACGGCGAGGTGGTGGCCGTGGAGGATGTCTCCTGGAAGTGCGAGGATGGGGAGTTCTTCTCCCTCCTGGGGCCTTCCGGGTGCGGCAAGTCCTCGTCCCTGCGGATGATCGCCGGCCTGGAGGAGATCACCGCCGGGGAGATCCTCTTTGACGGCCGGGTGGTCAACGACCTGCCCCCTCGCGAGCGGAACGTGGCCATGGTCTTTGAGACCTGGGCCCTCTACCCCAACATGACGGTCTACGAGAACATCGCCTTCCCCCTGCGCATCCGGAAGCGGCCAGCCGAGGAGGTGGACAAGAAGGTGCAGTGGGCGGCACGCTTCCTGGACCTGGTGGACATCCTCGGGGCCAACGTGCGGGGGCTGAGCGGGGGCCAGCAGCAGCGGGTCTCGGTGGGCCGGGCCATCGTGCGGGAGCCGGCTGTGCTCCTCATGGACGAGCCCATCTCCCACCTGGACGCTGGCCTGCGGGCCAAAATGCGCACCGAACTCAAGGAACTGGTGCGGGACCTGGGGGTCACCACCATTTACGTGACCCATGACCAGGTGGAGTCCATGGCCATGGCCGACCGCATCTGCGTCATGAACCTGGGGAAGATCCAGCAGATTGGGACGCCCAAGGAGATCTACGGACGGCCCCGCACCGAGTTCGTGGCCGGGTTCATTGGGGAGCCGCCCATGAACTTCGCCGACTGCGAACTGGTCCGCGAGGACGGGCACTTCTTCGTCGTCTCGCCCTCCTTCCGGCTGCGGCTCAGCCCTCCGATGGAGGCGAAGCTGGCCCAGTACGAAGGGACGCCGCAGGTGCGCATCGGCGTGCGCCCGGAGGACGTGGCGGTCGTCTCGGCGCCCGGGCCCAACACCCTGGCGGCCGAGGTGGACTTCGTGGAGCCGCAGGGCGAGCGGAACATCCTCAGCATGAAACTGGCCGGGGGCGAGATCTTCCTGGTGGAGGTGCGGCCGGAGGTGCGGCCGGCCATCGGCGAGACGCTGCACCTGCGGCCAGACCTGAACCACCTGCACATCTTTGAGATCCGGACCGGCTTGAACATCCTCTACTAACAAGGCATGGATGCGGCCTGGGGCCGCACAGTCGGAGGCGAGCATGGCCAATCTGGTGCTGCGCGACGTGTGGAAATCCTACGGCAAGGTGCAGGCGCTGCGGGGGGTGGAGTTCTCCTGCCGCGATGGGGAGTTCTTCTGCCTTCTCGGCCCCTCCGGGGCAGGGAAGACCACCACCCTCAAGGTCATCGCCGGGGTGGAGCAACTGGACCGGGGCGAGATCCTCCTGGATGGCCAGTCTATCGTGGACACCCCTCCCCAGTTGCGGGATGTGGCTCTGGCCTTTGAGAGTTATGCCCTCTACCCGCAGCTGACCGTCTTTGAGAACCTGGCCTTCCCCCTGCGGGCCCCCCTCCGGGCCGGCCAGTACACGAAGGAGGAGGTGGAGAGGCGGGTCAAAGAGGTGGCGCACCTCCTGAACATCGGCGAACTGCTGGACCGCCTGCCGCGGGAACTTTCGGGGGGCCAGCGGCAGCGGGTGGGCCTGGGGAGGGTGCTGGTGCGCCGCCCCAAGGTCTACCTCCTGGACGAGCCCATCGCCCACCTGGACGCCAAACTCCGCCACCGCATGCGGGGGGAACTCAAGAAGATCCAGGCGGAACTGGGCATCACCACGATCTACGCTACACCGGACCAGTTGGAAGCCCTCTCCATGGCCGATACCATCGCCGTCCTCAACCAGGGGCGGATTGAGCAGATCGGGCCGCCGGAGGAGATCTACGGGCGGCCGGGCAACGTCTTCGTGGCCCAGTTCGTGGGCGACCCGCCCATGAACATCCTGCCGGCCCGGGTCCTGGGCGACAGGCTGATGGTGGAGGCCGAGTGCTACTTTGAACTCCCCATCCCGCCCCGGGACCAGGCGCTCCTGCAGGCCAGGGTCCGCAACGGGCGGGTCAAGGTGGGCATCCGCCCCAAGGACATCGTCTTCACCTCCTGCGAGGACGGGGGGCTGCACTCCATCGGAGAGGTGGAGGAGGTGGAGACCCTGGGCCAGACGACCGTGGTCACCCTCATCGTGGGGTGCCTGCGGCTGAAGACCAAGGTCCCCACCCTGGAGGCCCCGAACCGGGGCGACAAGGTGGGGCTCGTCCTCCACACCGATCAACTGCATTACTTTGACGCCGAGACGGACCGCCGCCTGGCCTGAACGGGGCGTGGGGGCGAGAACTTCGGCGGAACCCCGAGGGGGCTGGCCCTATGGCAGAACTGAAAGTCCTGCTCCACGGAGACCTGTTCATCACCAACGAGGTGCTGCGGACCGCCCTGGAGGAGGTCTTCCAGGGGACGGGCATCACCTTCACCTACGACGAACTGACCGGCAACTGGCCTGTGGAGCCCATCACCGAGATAGAGGACGTGCGGGAGTGCGTGGGCTCCCCCGACGACATCTGCGCCCGGGTGGGCGATGTGGACCTGATCGTGACCCACTCCGCGCCCATCAGCAGCCGGGTCATTGAGGCCGCGCCCAGACTCCGGGCGGTGGGCGCAGCGCGGGGAGGGCCGGTCAACATCGCCGTCCAGGCCTGCACGGCGCGGGGCATCCCGGTCTTCTACGCCCCGGGGCGCAACTCCGGGGCAGTGGCCGAGTTCACCCTGGGGATGATCCTGGCGGCCACGCGCAACATTGTCCGCTCCCACGTCTCCCTCATGCGGGACCGGCAGTGGCGGGGCGACCTCTACGTCCTCAGCGAGGTGGGCACGGAACTGAGCGAGGCCACGGTGGGGGTGGTGGGGTTCGGGGCCATCGGCAGCAAGGTGGCCCGCCTCTGCCAGTGCTTCGGCGCCCGGACCCTGGTCTACGACCCCTACGTCCCCGCTGAGCGCATCCGGGAGGCAGGGCACGAGCCGGTCTCCCTGGAGGACCTGCTGCGGCAGTCCGACATCGTCACCCTGCACGTCCGCCTGACGCCGGAGAGCCGGGGGATGATCGGGGCGCGGGAGATCGGCTGGATGAAGCCGACCGCCTTCCTCATCAACACGGCCCGTGGGGGGCTGGTGGACCACGGGGCTCTCTACCAGGCCCTGAAGGAGCGGCGCATCGCTGGTGCGGCGCTGGACGTCTTTGAGGACGAGCCACCACCCGACGACAGCCCTCTCTTCAGCCTGGACAACGTGGTGGCCACCAGCCACCTGGCCGGGGCCTCCCGCCAGGCGGCGGCCATCGGGGCGCGGGTGATGGCTGAGGAACTGCGCCGGTACCTCACCGGCGAGGCAAAACCCCGCTTCTGCATGAACCCCGAGGTGCTGGAGCGAGGTGGATGACCTCTCCCCATCCTCCAACTTCCTTCAGAGGGGAACCGAGATGGCAAACCAAGGGACAACTGTGCCAGGGGCCGTGTTGACGGCGAGGGACGTGGCCCAGGCCATTGACCACTCGCTCCTGCGGCCCGACATCACCCATGACGAACTCCTGGAAGGCCTGCGCATGGCCAAGCGGTACGGGGTGGCCACCTGCTGCGTCCGCCCCATGGACGTGCCGGTCGCCCGGGAGGAACTGGCCGGCTCCGTGGTGCGGGTGAGCAGCGTGGTGGGCTTCCCCCACGGGGCCCATACCACCGAGACGAAGGTCTTTGAGACCAACAACCTCATTGACCTGGGCGCGGCCGAACTGGACATGGTGCTGGCCTTCGCCCGCCTCAAGTCGGGCCAGGACGACTACGTCTACCAGGACGTCAAGGCGGTGGTGGACGCGGCCCACGCCCGCTCCGTCATCGTCAAGGTCATCTTTGAGTGCTTCTATCTGACGGACGAGGAGAAGGTCCGCGCCTGCCAGATCTGCGAGGCGGCCGGGGCCGACTACGTCAAGACCTCCACTGGCTACGCTGGCGGCGGGGCGACCCTGGAGGACGTGCGCCTCATGCGCCGGACCTGCAGCCCCAGGGTGGCGGTGAAGGCCGCGGGCGGCATTCGCGACCTGGATGCCACCCTGCGCTTCCTGGCGGCTGGAGCCAAGATGATCGGCACCCGCTCCACTCAGGCCATCATGGAAGAGGCCCTCAAACGGGAGCGGGAGGGCACCCTGCGGTTGCCCTGATGGCCTGGGCGGGAAAGGGCATCCTTTGCAGACGAGGTGAAGCAACATGGCACGGATGATGAACGCTGCGCTCTTCTACGGGCCGGGGGACGTGCGCTTTGAGCAGATTGAGGTGCCCAAACCTGGCCCGGGAGAGGTCCTGGTCAAGGTGCAGGTGGCCCTGACCTGCGGCACCGACATCAAGACCTACCAGCGGGGCCACCCGGTGATGATCACCAAGGTCCCTTCCACTTTCGGCCACGAGTTCAGCGGGACCGTGGTGGAGGTGGGGGAGGGAGTGACCAGGTTCCGGCCGGGGATGCGGGTGGTTTCCTGCAACGCGGCACCCTGCCAGGAGTGCTTCTACTGCAAGACGCACCGCCAGAACCTGTGCGAGAACCTGGTCATCCTCAACGGGGCCTATGCCGAGTACATCGTGGTGCCGGCGCCCCTGGTGCGGTACAACCTCCTGGAGGTGCCGGAGCACCTTTCCTGGGAGGAGGCGGCCCTGGCCGAGCCCCTGGGCACGGCCATCCACGCCATGGACAAGACGGACATCCAGCAGGGGGATACGGTGGTCATCCTGGGGTCCGGCCCCCTGGGGCTCATGCTCTGCCGCCTGGCGCACCTGAAGGGGGCGCGGGTCATCCTCCTGGGCAAGGGGAAGGAGCGGCTGGAGACGGCCAGGGCCTTCGGCGTCAACGAGGTGGTGGACATCACGGAGGTGGACGACCCGGTCCGGGCGGCCCGGGACCTGACGGAAGGCGGCCGCGGGGCCGATGTGGTCATTGAGGCGGTGGGCCGGCCCGAATCCTGGCAGCAGGCGGTGGAGATCGCCGGCAAGGGGGCCACGGTGACCTTCTTCGGCGGGGCCAAGGCTGGCACCACCCTGACGGTGGATACCGTGCTCCTCCACTACTCGGAACTCCGGTTGATCGGCACCTTCCACCAGACGCCCAACGACTTCCGCCGCTCGCTGAAGATGCTCTCCTCGCGCCTGGTGGATGGCCGGGCCTTCGTCAAGGAGACCCTGCCCCTCTCGCAACTCCTGGAGGCCTTCCGCAAGGTGAAGGCCCTGGAGGCCATCAAGTACGCCATAGACCCCAGCCGGATGTGAACCGTCCGGGCAGGGGATACTGCTGGAGGATCGCCGATGTCCAGACGACAGGACCGCATGACTTCGGCCGAGCGCATCGCCGCCCTGTACCGCCGGGAGCCAGTGGACCGGGTGCCTTTCGTCCACCGGGGTTACGGCTTCTCGGCGCGCGTGGTGGGGTACCCCATCGCCGACATCTACGAGGACCCGGAGAAGAGTTTCCAGGCCCAGATGTGGGCAGCGGAGATGCTCGGCTCCGATGCCACGCCCTGGTACACCTTCGTCTCCTACGGGGCCTGGGAGTTCGGGGGCGAGATCCAGTGGCCGTCGGACCGGCACGGTTCCGGCCCTTCGGTAGCCCGCCGGCCGGTCCAGACGGAGGAGGATGTCTGGAACCTGACCCTGCCGGACCCGCGGACAGCCGGGTGCGTGCCGCGGATGCTGGAGTTCGCCAAACTGCAGGAGAAGCACGGGGTGCCCATCGGCTTCATCTGCGGCAGCCCCTTCACCCAGGCGGCGAACCTGTGCGGGACGGACAAGTTCCTGATGTGGCTCATCACGAGCCCCGAGACGGTGCACCGGGCCCTGCGCCTGATGACGGACCACATCCTGCAGGTGGCCGAACTCTTCGTGGAGACCTTCGGCGCGGACCGGGTGCTGCCTCGCTCGGCGGCGCCCACGGAGAGCAACGCCCTCATCTCCCCCAAGCATTTTGAGGAGTTCGCCCTGCCCTACCTCAAGGAACTCCACGAGAAGGTGCTGGCCATGGGGGTGAAGCACATCTACTGCCACATCTGCGGGGAGCAGAACAAGAACCTGCCCCTGTGGGCCCAGGTGCCCATGGGTGACCCCGGGATGCTCTCCTTCGGGCACGAGGTGGATATCCTCACCGCGGCCAAGTACTTCCCGGACCACATCATCGCTGGCAACATAGACCCCAAGGTCCTTGCCCGGCCGGGGGCGGCGCGGGAGATCTACGAACTGTGCCGGGAGGCCATTGAGAAGGGGAAGAAGTGCCCGAGCGGGTTCGTGCTGATGCCCGGATGCGAGATCCCGCCGACCACGCCGCCCTACAACATGTACGTGATGTACAAGGCCTGCGTGGAGTTGGGCTGGTACGACTGAACGCTGGCCCCTGAGGTCGTGAGGGAGGAGGGGCCTTCCCGAACGGGCGGAAGGAAGGACAACGGGCCATCGTAGGTCAAGGGGAGGCCCCTCTTGCCTTCTTCTGGAGGAGGGCGCGAAACTCTGGCCGAGGTTCTGTGTTATCATCTGCGGGGGGGGGCAAGAGGTGAACCTCACCCTACCCCCGCCTTCGGCGGGGGATGGGAGAGGTCGGTCTTCCCGTGTCCCCGACTCACCAACACAAGATGCAACCGCAAGCGCAGTCCGTCCCACTTGACGGAACGCCCTGAGTCGGGTATAATTTTACTGACCGCACGGTAGACCGCATATTGGACCACCGCTGGTTACGCACGGCAGAGGCCGGAGTTCGCGTCCGCGCCGGGAAAAGCGAAGGTGCAGCCCCGCGAGGGCTCAGCAGAGCGACCAGGGAGGTTCATCGCATGAAAGCAGCACTCTGGTACGGTCGCGGTGACGTGCGCATTGAGGACGTGCCCGAGCCTTCCCCAGGCCCAGGGCAGGTGAAGATCAAGGTCAAGTACGCCGGCCTCTGCGGGACCGACATCCACGAATACGTGGAAGGTCCCATGTTCATCCCCACCGAACCCCACCCTATCACGGGAGCCAAGCCCCCCATCATCCTCGGCCACGAGTTCGCGGGCGAGATCGTAGAAGTGGGCGAAGGCGTCACCGACTGGAAAGTGGGCGACCGGGTCTCGCCGGAGGGGTACTGGATCTGCGGCACATGCCACTGGTGCCAGCGCCACCAGTACAACTACTGCGAGAACCTGGCCTTCCACGGCTTCTCCGCGCCGGGCGGGTTCGCCGAGTACGTGGTCTCGCCCACCTACCAGTTGTACCGCGTGGACGACCGCATCAGTTGGGAGGAGGCAGCCCTGATTGAGCCCACGGCCAACGCGGTGCGGGCTGTGAACCTGGCCAAACCCCTCCTCGGGGAGAAAGCCCTCATCGTCGGTGCCGGGCCCATCGGGCTCACCGTCCTCCAGGCCCTGTGGGCCAGCGGCGTGATGGACGTCATCATCGTGCAGCGGCCGGGCGTCCGCCTGGAGACGGCCAGGAAACTGGGGGCCAAATGGGCGCTGGACCCGACCAAGGACGACGTGGCGGCGGTGGTGGCCGAGGTGACGAACGGCCTGGGGGTGGACATGGCCTTTGAGTGCGCGGGCACCGAGTCTTCCTTCAACCTGTGCCTGCGGAGCACGCGCAAGGGTGGGCGCGTGGCCCTCATCGGCCAGACGACCTCCAAGTGGTCCTTCTACCCCAACGACATCGGCTTCTACGAGCGGACGGTCTTCGGCGAGGTGGCCTACTGTGGCGAGTTCGCCACGGCCATCCGACTGATCGCGGAGGGGAAGATCAACGTCCGGGACCTCATCACCATGAAGATCAAACTGGAGGACCTGGTCTCGGTGGGCTTCCGGGAACTCATGGAGAACCGCCGCAACCACATCAAGATCATCGTCTCGCCTGAGTAGGGCCGTGGGAGGGCGCACAGCCGTGCGCCCTCCACGCCTTCAGCGGATTGGGTCTTCAGGGTCGCGCTGGAGACGGGCCCCGCAGGTTGTTTTGTCCGTGTTGATCGCCTGTGGGGCACAGTGCGATTGTGGGGAGGTCCGGCCGCGTGGGTGGCCGCGGGACCCGGGGCCAGAAGCCGAAAGCAGCGGAAAGCCCTCCATCGTCCCTATTCTATTGAGAACGCTGCTCAGGCTTGCCAGGCCCCAGGGGATGCAGAAAGGAGGTGAGCAAGGGGGAAAGGGTTACGTGCTTGGGCGGCGTTTCGGGGTCCCCGCCCTTGGAGCCGCTGGTCGGGAAGTGTTCTTGTCCATGGTGTGCTGCGCAGGACGAAGGAGGGCCAAAAATGGCAGCACAGGAAGCCCCCACGACGGGCAAGACCATTTCCTTCGGTTGGTTGGGTCCTCTCAAGGTTGCCTCGGTGCCGGCCTTCGTTGGGCTGTGGGCGGCCATGGGGCCGGGGGTCATCTGGGCCTCCCTGGCCCAGGGGTCCGGTGAGCTGATCTGGTGGCCTTACCTCACGGCCAAGTACGGGGCAGCGTTCCTGGGCCTCCTGCTCCCCGCCTGTATCCTCCAGTACTTCGTCAACCAGGAGATCGTCCGCTACACCGCCACCACGGGCGAAGGGTTCTTCACCGGGATGAGCCGCCTCAACAAGTGGTACGCCGGGCTCCTGTGGATCATGCTGGTGGTGACCTTCCTGTGGTTCGGCGGGTACGCCAGCGGCGGGGCCACGGCCACCCGGGAACTCTTCGGCTGGCCGGCGGACCCCAGGACCGGCACCCTCTTCTGGGCCTACCTGACCATCGCCATCTTCGTCATCGCCATCGTCTTCGGCAAGGTGGTCTACAACGTGGTGGAGAAGTTCATGTGGGCCATCACCATCATCACCGTGGTGGGCCTGATCGTCGCCGTCCTCAACTCCAAGGTCCTCTCCACCGCAGGGTCCTTCTTCGCCGCCTACTTCAACCCCGTCCGCTTCTTCGTCCAGGGGTTCCCGGCCAACTGGGACCCCAAGGACACGGACACCCTCCTGACGAGCATCTGTTTCGCCGGGATGGGTGGCTTCTTCAACGTGATGTATTCCTACTGGATCCGGGATAAGGGCCACGGCATGGCCAAGCATTTCGGCCGCGTCACCAGCCCCATCACTGGCGCGCCGGAGGTCATCCCCGACACGGGCTACGCCCCCGAGGACACGGAGGAGAACCGCAGGAACTACGTGGACTGGATCAAGTACCTGCGGATTGACAACCTCATCGCCGTCGGGGTGAACGCCTTCACGGTGATGCTCATGTGCTGGCTGGCGTGGGCCATCCTCATGCCCAGGGGCGAGTACCCCAGCGGCTGGAAGTTGGCCGTGGTGCAGTCGGCCTTCTTCGGCGAGACCATCGGGCCCTGGGCGCGGGCCATCTTCCTCATCGTGGCCGCGGCGTTCCTCTCCGACTCGTGGCTGGGGATCGCCGATGCCGTCTCCCGCATGCACGCCGATTTCTTCTTCGCCAACTTCTCCTGGGCCAAGCGGTGGTCCTTCCGCACCTGGTACTACATCTTCGTCGGCATCCTGACGGCCATCTCCTGCACCACCATGCTCATCGCCCAGCCGGGGCCCCTCCTCCTCGCGGGCGGGGTGCTGAACTTCATCTCCATGGCCATCTACATGCCGGGCCTGATCTACCTGAACTACTTCCTGGTGCCCAAGCACCTGCCCTCCTGGACCCGGCCCAAGACGGCGACGCTGGTGGTGACGGCCCTGGTGAGCCTCATCTACCTCATCCTCGCCATCTGGTACCTCACCGTCAAGTTCTAGGGCTTGCGGCTTCTGCGTCCCCGCCCCGGTGCCCTGCCGGGGCGGGGACACTTTTTCTCTGCCGCGGGCGCCCCGGTGGGGGCCTTCGGACTCGGTTTGCGGTTGCCCTCAATGTGTGATACAATTCGGTGCGTCCCGGCATGGTGGCACGCAACTTGCCACAGGATAGCCGAGGGGCAGCCCCGCACCCTCCGCGCCGGCCCCGGCCGGGGCAGAGGGCCTGGCACGTCCTGACCCATCTTCTGCAGGAAGGCCCGCCTTGGACGCATCCACGCAACGTCGGACCCGCTCAGATCCAGCCCGGGCGCTCTCCCGGCCGGGCTGCAGCCCCTGGGCCTGGGCCGCGCTGATCGCGGCCCTGCTCCTGGTGCCAGCCCTGTTCCTCATCCTCTCTGCCCGGAGGACAGAGGCTGCACCGCCCCTTCCGTACGTCCCGGGCGTCTACGCCGGGTACGACCGCGCCGGGGCAGCGGGCCTGGCCGACGGCACTGCCTACCCCCACGTCCGCGGCGGCCAGATGCGCTTCACCTGGAGGTCCGTGGAGCCACAGCGCGGGACCTTCGTCTGGGATGAAATAGACGCCTGGATCGCCCGGGAGACCCGCAAGACATCCGACCCCTCCCAGCCCAACGGGAAGAAGGTGGTCTTCGGCATCATCCTCAGCGCGCTCCTGGGCTACACCACCCCTCCCTGGGCTCTGACGGCCCCCTACGACCCGGTCTGGTGCGACGGCCAGCCCTACCTCAACTACGCCAACCCCCAGGTCCAGGCGGCCATCGCCGAGATGGTCCAGGCCCTGGCGGCCAGGTACGACGGCCATCCGGACATCAGTTTCATTGAGATTGACGTGGGCGCGGAGGGCGAGCCCGGCGTGTGGGTGCGCCGCCTTCCCGATGGCTCTCCCCATCCAGTCTGGCTCGCCTACCAGACCAAGATCTCCCAGGAGGCCTGGATCGCCTACGTCAAGTTCCTCATAGACACCTACACCCAGGCCTTCCGGCGGACGCCCGTCTTCTACCTGTTCTCCGGCTACTACCTCAACGCCCAGTACGAGAAAGAGACCCTCATCCCCTATGCCATCTCCAAGGGGTGCGGCCTGAAGTTCACTGGCCTGAGGCGCGGGGATGAGACTGGCGGAGGTGCGGGCGGCGTGTGCAACCCGCCAGGGGCCATCTACGGGGCCGACTGGGTGGTGCCCCTCTGGTACAGCCACACGGCCACCTTCGCTGCGGAGTTCTCCTGGTGGTACTACTACTGGGATACCTACTGGGCCTACCTGAACGGCCTGGACAAGGGCTACTCCCTCATGCACGGCCTGACCGACGTGGTCACCCCCACGGAACTCGTGGACGTGACCCGCTTTGTCAACGAGTACGCCCCCTTTGCTGGGGGGAGCATCACTGGCACGCCAGGGGTGTGGGTGGCCTTCCGCACGTCCCTCAACCCGCCGGGATGGCCTCTCTGCCCTGACCCCACGAGTTACGAGTTCTACCTGTACCACGACCTGAGCCAGCCGGACGGCCAGCCGGTGCGCTCCGGCAACCTCCCTCCGGGGAGCCTGCGGCCGGAGGGGTTCTTCACCCTCTCCACGGACCGCTCCCGCGGGCAATATTTCTTCTACCTGAACGTGGACGACCGCTACCAGCGGGCCACGCCTTCGCCCAAAGAGGCCCTGGTCATCTACTACGACGGGACGTCCCCTGGGGCGCGCTGGTGGCTGGAGTACGATGCAGTGGATGCGCCGGGCAAGGCCGCCCCTCCGGTGCCCAAGTGGGGCACCGAGACCTGGCTCACGGCCACCATCCCTCTCCCAGACGCCTACTTCGGCAACCGGTTGCCTGGGAGGAACGACCTCCGTCTCTACAGCGGCGGCCCGGGGGACGACGACGATCAGTTCCACATGGTCCTCCTGCGGCCCCAGGGGAGCACGGCGGGGGCTCCGCCCTTCACCCGGCCCACCCTCTCCCCGGCCACCAACCCGGCCCTGCCGGACCCCACGGTGGCCCTCTCGCCTGGCACGGGGAACGCGTCCTTTCCTGCGGCGGCCTACAACACCGCCCGCAACGAGGTCCTGGCCGTCTGGAGCCAGCAGGATGGCCCTGCCATCGGCACACCGTGGGGGTACCGCCTGTGGCGGGCCCGCGTTGCCCCCGAGGGCACGGTGGCGGGCGCTGCGGCCCTCCTCTTCGGGAGCGGGGAAGCGAGCCAGGCCTGGCCCCGCCTGGTCTACCTGCCGGAGGGGGACCGGTACCTCCTGGCCTGGCTGGAGGCTTCCCCGGACGGAGCGCAGCGCATCCTGGCCTCCTTGCTGGATGGCACAGGCTCCCCTCTGGGGACGCCGGTCCCCCTCTCCCCAGAGGGCGAGCAGCCCGGCCCACCGGCCCTGGCCCACGCCGCGGACCTGGGGGTGAGCCTGGCCGTCTGGTCCACCTGGGGCGACGAGGCGGTATGGGCCGTCCCCCTGGACGCTTCCGGCGCGCCCATGCGGGGGCCGGTGCTCCTGGGGTACGGGCAAGCGCCCGAGGTGGCGGCCTCCGGAAGCCGTTTCCTGGTGGCCTGGGCCTCCGGAGGGGACATCGTGGCGAGGGCCGTGGGGGGCGATGGCCTTCCCACCGCCGCGCCATCCACTGTGTGCAACGCCTCCGGGCAGCAGGGGAACCCCAGCGTTGCCCCGGCTGCTGCCGGCCAGTTCTTCGTCGCCTGGGAGGACCAGCGGGCCGGCGGGGCCCCCCAGGCCTACGGCCGCCTCCTCTCTCCGGACGGCGTGCCCGCGGCGGAAGAGGTCCGGCTTCTCTACAGCCAGGCCAGGGACCTGGCCCTCGCTTACTCGCCCGGGGAGGACCAGTTCCTCCTCCTCTGGCAGGACGGTGACGTCTACGCCCAGGCGCTCAGCGGGCAGGGGTATCCGGCCAGCGACGCCTTCGCCCTCACCCAGGGAGGCCCGCGGGAGGGGGAGCCGTTCGTCGTCCACAACCCCCTCCACGAGGACTTCCTGACCCTCTGGAAGGCGGACCACTTCGTGCCCAACGGCAGGGTCTCGGCCCACCTGCACCACGCGGCCTTGCGCGCCCTCCCCGCCTACGGCCTCCCTGTGGCTCCCACGGTGGATGGCAACCTGTCGGAATGGACTGTCCCGCCGGGCCTCACCCTGAACAGCAGCACGGCTCAGTACGTGGACGTCTCTCCCCGGCCCCCATCCAGCGACATCTCGGCACAGGTCTACGCTGGGTGGGATGCCCAGGCCCTCTACCTCGCCCTGGACGTGACGGACGACCGGCCCTTATCCTCTACGGGCGACCCGGCCCGGGACGACGTGGTGGAGGTCGGCCTGGACGCCCGCCACGACCACATCGGGTACCGTGAGGACGACTTCCAGTTCGTCGTCACCGCGGGCGGCCGTGCCTTCAACCGGGGAGGCGCAGCCCCGACGGGCGTCTCTGTGGCCACGGCCGTCCGCCAGGACGGCTACACCGTGGAGGTGCGCATCCCCCACAGCGTTCTCTTCGCCGCCACGCCGCCCAGCGGGTCCGTCGTCGGCATCAACTTCGCTGTGCGAGACCGGGATGGCGACCCCGCCTCCGACGCCTACCTGGTCTGGAAGGGCACGAGCACCGCGGACAGTTCCGTCCGGTATGGGCACCTGCGCTTCAGCGGACTCCCCACCCGCCTCGTGGAGGCGCAGGCCTTTGCCTCCCCCCCGACCATTGACGGGGATCTGGCCGACTGGCCGGCGGGGGGAGAGGTAGTCCTCAACCGCTACACCGCGGCCTACGTGGCCGACCGCATCGTGCCCGCGCCCAGCGACGCCAGCGCCGTCCTCCAGGCCGGATGGGACCCCAACACCCTCTACCTGGCCATCCGGGTGACGGATGACCGCGTTGTGACCGATAGCGCCGACCCCTGGCACGACGATGAGATAGAGATCGGCCTGGACGGCCTGCACGACCACAAGAAGACGAGCCTGGGGGATGATCACCAGTTCACCTTCAACCCGGATGGCCGTGTGACCGACTTCGCCATCCCCTTCGCCGGCGCGGTGGCTGCCTCCCGCCAGGAATCTGGCGGTTGGACGGTGGAGTGGGCCATCCCGGCCAGCGCGATCGGGGCCGGTTCCTTCCAGTCCAACAAACTGATGGGCTTCACC
>JBMFPD010000050.1:14738-14966 GCA_049969295.1 Anaerolineae bacterium
ACCTGGGGCCTGCACGACGACGATGACGGAGGGGTCTGGGATAGCTACCTTGTCTGGGAGGGGAGGAACACCAACACCAGCGACGCGACCTACGGCCACCTCTTCCTGACGGGTTCGGCCTCCTGGGCCACGCCGACGCCAGGGCCCACCCCCACCGCCACCCCTACCCGGACGCCCACGGCGACCTCGGGCCCCACGGCCACCCCTACCGCCACGCCGACGACTGGC
>JBMFPD010000051.1:0-14907 GCA_049969295.1 Anaerolineae bacterium
GCTGGAGGCCCTGGCCCCGGGCAAGGACGTGGACGGCGTCCACCCCGTGAACGCCGGGCGACTGGCCCAGGCCGCCCCCGCCGGCCGCGGCGAGGAGCCGGCGGACTACTTCGTCCCCGCCACCCCTGCTGGCGGCATGGAGATCCTCCGGCGCTACGGCGTCCAACTGGAGGGCAGGCACGCCGTGGTCGTGGGCCGGTCCAACATTGTTGGCAAGCCCATGGCCCTGCTCCTCCTGCGCCAGAACGCCACCGTCACGGTCTGCCATTCCCGCACGGCGGACCTCGCGGGCGTCTGCCGTCTGGCCGACATCCTGGTAGCCGCTGTGGGCCGCGCCCGCATGATCAAGGGCGATTGGATCAAGCCCGGGGCCGTGGTGGTGGACTTCGGCGTCAACTTTGAAGAAGGCAAGATGTGCGGCGACGTGGACTTTGACGAGGCCGTGCAGGTCGCGGGCATGATCACACCGGTCCCTGGCGGCACGGGCCCCATGACCAACATCATGCTCATGCGCAACGTCCTGGAGGCCGCAAGACGCCAAACCGAGGGGCGCTGACAAGGCGTTCGCATCTCTGCCCGAAAGGAAGGAGGCTGCACCCAGAGAGAGCACAGTGCGCGCAGTTCCGAGGGGACATCCCAACGATGATCTCACCATAAGGAGGCTGAAGAACCATGGCACTTCCACCCTATCCGAGCAAACTGCCGAGCGACATTGAGATCGCCCAGGCCCACAAACTCAAACCGATCCTGGAGATCGCCGCGAGCGTCGGCCTCACGGAGGACGACCTGGACCTCTACGGGAAGTACAAGGCCAAGGTCCACCTGGACGTCCTGGAGCGGCTCAAAGACCGGCCCAACGGGAAGTACATTGACGTGACGGCCATCACCCCCACCCCCCTGGGCGAGGGGAAGACCGTCACCACCATCGGCCTGAGCCAGGGTCTCGGCTACATCGGCAAGAAGGTCTTCACCTGCATCCGCCAGCCCTCCATGGGCCCCACCTTCGGCATCAAGGGCGGCGCGGCCGGCGGCGGCTACGCCCAGATCGTCCCCATGGAGGACTTCAACCTGCACCTCACCGGCGACATCCATGCCGTGGGGGTGGCCCACAACCTCCTGGCCGCGGCCATTGACGCCCGCATCCTCCACGAGGACACCCTGAGCGACGAGAAACTGGCCGAGGTCACGCCGGAGATCCCGCGCCTGAACATTGACCCCTACTCCATTGAGTGGCCCCGGGTGGTGGACGTCTCCGACCGTGCCCTGCGGAACATCGTCATCGGCCTGGGGGCCAAGGGCGACGGCCGGCCCCGCCAGACCGGCTTTGACATCACCGTAGCCTCGGAGGTCATGGCCATCCTGGCCCTGGCCAGGGATCTGAAGGACCTGCGGGCGCGCCTCGGGCGCATCACCTGGGGGGCCAGCAAGGACGGCCGCCCCCTCACCGCCGAGGACCTGAAGGTGGCCGGCGCCATGACCGTCCTCATGAAGGACGCCCTCATGCCCAACCTGATGCAGACCATGCAGGGCACGCCGGCCTTCGTCCATGCCGGGCCCTTCGCCAACATCGCCCACGGCAACTCCTCCATCATCGCCGACATGATCGCCCTGAAACTGGTCTCCGATGGCTACGTGGTCACGGAGTCCGGCTTCGGTGCCGACTGCGGCATGGAGAAGTTCTTCAACATCAAGTGCCGTGTCTCCGGCCTCATCCCCAACTGCGTGGTCCTGGTCACCTCCATCCGCGCCCTCAAGATGCACGGCGGCGGCCCCCGCGTCGTCCCCGGCCGCCCGCTGGACCCGGCCTATACTGAGGAGAACGTGGAACTCCTGAGGAAGGGCCTGCCCAACATGGTCCAGCACATTGAAAACGTCCTCAAGTTCGGTGTGCCGGTGGTGGTGGCCATCAACCGCTTCTCCACCGACACGGAACGGGAGGTGGAGATCGTGCGGGAAGCAGCCCTGCAGGCCGGCGCCGAGGACGCCGTCCTCAGCGAGGTCTGGGGCAAGGGCGGCGAAGGGGGTGCGGCCCTGGCCGAGGCGGTGGTCAAAGCCTGCGAGAAGCCGTCCAACTTCCGCTTCCTCTACCCGGACGACTGGCCGATCAAGAAGAAGATTGAGACCATCGCCACGGAGATCTACCGCGCCGACGGGGTGGATTACTCCGCTGTGGCCGAGGCCAAGATCGAGCGCTACACCAAGGCCGGCTTTGACAAACTGCCCGTCTGCATGGCCAAGACGCACCTCTCCTTCACCCACGATCCGAACCTGAAGGGCGCGCCGCGTGGCTGGCGTCTCCCCATCCGGGATATCCGGGCCTCCGTGGGCGCGGGTTTCCTGTACCCGCTGTGCGGCGAGATGCGCACCATGCCCGGCCTCCCCTCCCGGCCCGCCTTCGTGGACGTGGACCTGGACCTGGAGACCGGCCGGGTGAAGGGTCTGTTCTAAAGATGCTGACCCTGGGCGGCGCGGGACGCCCCGCGCCGCCCAGGCCCCGCAGGAGGAGCCGACGCAGGCGAGGAACGTGAACGTCCCATCGCATCAGGGGGAGAGGGCACTGATTGACAGGTTTTCCTTCCTGCTCTTATCACAAAGGTCATAGGTGAGAAATTCATCAGAGCATTTGCCCATTGAACCTGCTTCTGCTACAATGTAAGGCAAGAGCCCGTGAAACATCCAGGCGATGGAACCGCCAAGGAGGGAACAGATGGTACAACGAGCAGTGTTTGACCTTCCCGCCATGTATGCAGACCACCACGTCCTGGCCGTGCGGGAGGCCCTTCTCCAGACGGACGGCGTGGCCGACGTGCTCGCGAGCAGCATGGAGCAGCGGGTCTGGGTGGAGTACGATCCTGCCAGGACCTCGCCGGAAGCCCTGGCCGCCGTCCTGGAGCGGGCTGGCTACCCCGTGGGCAAGGCCCCGGAACTCTTCACGCCGCCCCCGGCCAAGGAGGATGGCTCGGCCTGGTACCGGTTTGAGCCTCGGGTGACCGAGACCAACATGGCCGACCTGGAGATGTCCGGCGACTTCCGCAAGTACTAACTCCCTCTCCCTGAGAGAGGGTGCAGACCCCCTGTTCAAGGGGGCATCACCCGGAGGAATTGGAGAATGGCACCCAGCGAAAAGATCCGAACCATTGACCCGGCTGCCCTGGAGATGCTCCAGGTAGCCGAGGAGCGAGGGCTTCCGACCGCCTTTGACCGTGCCGATACCCTCGCCCCCTGCCCCATCGGTTCCGGGGGAGCCTGCTGCAAGATGTGCGGCATGGGCCCCTGCCGTCTGGTAGGCAAGACGAAGGTGGGCGTCTGCGGTGCGACCCTGGCGACGGTGGCGGCGCGCAACTTCGCCCGCATGGTGGCCGCTGGCGCAGCAGCCCACTCGGACCACGGCCGGGACCTGGCCTTCACCCTCATCGCCGTGGCCAAGGGGGAAGCCCAGGGCTACCGCATCCGCGACGTGAACAAACTCCTCACCGTGGCCAAGTACATGGGCATCCCCACTGAGGGGCGCACCAAGGAGGAGATCGCCCTGGACGTGGGCACCAAGGCCCTGGAGCAGTTCGGCCAGCAATCCGGCGAGGTCATCTACGTCCGCCGGGCCACGCCCAAGCGCCAGAAACTCTGGCGGGAACTGGGGATCATGCCCCGTGGCATTGACCGCGAAGTGGTGGAGATCATGCACCGCACCCACATGGGCGTGGACATGGACGCGGAGAACATCCTGGACCAGTGCCTGCGGGCTTCCCTGGCCGACGGCTGGGGCGGCTCCATGCTGGCTACCGACCTCTCCGACATCCTCTTCGGCACGCCCGTCCCCTTGCGCTCCAGCGCCAACCTGGGCGTCCTCAAGAAGGACGAGGTCAACATCATCGTCCACGGCCACGAGCCCACCCTCTCGGAGATGATCGTGGCCGCGGCCCAGGACCCCGAACTCCTGGAATACGCCCGGTCCAAGGGGGCCAACGGCATCAACCTGGCCGGCATCTGCTGCACGTCCAACGAGGTCCTCATGCGCCACGGCATCCCGCCAGCGGGGAACTTCCTACACCAGGAACTGGCCATCCTCACCGGCGCGGTGGAGGCCATGATCGTGGACGTGCAGTGCATCATGCAGGCCCTGGTGCCCCTGGCCCAGCAGTTCCACACGGAGATCATCACCACCTCGCCCAAGGCCAAGATCACCGGCGCCACCCACATCCCCTTTGATGAGCATCACGCCCTGGACTGCGCCAAGGAGATCGTGCGCCGGGCCATTGACCGCTTCCCCCAGCGGGGCCAGGTATACATCCCCGACATCAAGGAGAACCTGGTCGCTGGCTTCTCCCACGAGTACATCAACTACATGCAGGGCGGCTACTACCGTGGCTCCTTCCGGCCCCTCAATGACGCCATCATCCAGGGCCGCATCCGCGGCGCGGCGGCCATCGTCGGCTGCAACAATGCTCGCGTCACCCACGACGATGCCACCGTCAACATCGCCCGCCGCCTCATCGCCAACGACGTGCTGGTGGTGGTCACTGGCTGCGCCGCCCACGCCCAGGCCAAGCACGGCCTCCTGAGCCCCGAGACCATGGCCTACGCGGGCGCGGGCCTGCGGGAGGTCTGCGAGGCCATCGGCATCCCGCCGGTCCTCCACGTCGGCTCCTGCGTGGACAACTCCCGCATCCTCACCATCCTCACCCAGATGGCCACCGAGGGCGGCCTGGGCCAGGACATTGACGACCTGCCCGCCGTGGGCATCTGCCCCGAGTGGATGTCGGAGAAGGCCATCTCCATCGGTTGCTACTGCGTCGCCTCCGGCGCGTACGTCATCTTCGGCGTCCACTCGCCGGTGGAGGCCAGTGAGGAGGTCACCCGCCTCATCTACGAGGGGTGGGAGGCCAAGGTGGGCGGCAAACTGGAGTTTGAGCCCGATTGGGAGAAGATCGTGGAGAAAGCCCTGGCCCACATTGACGCCAAGCGGCAGGCCCTCGGCCTGGTGGAGTACGACCAGAACCGCTACGGCCAGAGCGGCGACAAGCCTCTGGAAGAGTACTTCGCCCTGCCGCCGGAGCAGCGCAGCCTCTACAGCCGCAAGGTCAGGGTGCCGGCCAGCGAGTAGCCAGACGCCAAGGAGTGAGGAGAGTTCCTATGTCCCGATACATTGCAACCCGAGCCCTGCGTGGTGCGAACCTGATCGTCCGCGAGGCAGAGAAGATGCTGGAGGAGGCCATCGCCCAGTACGGCGAGAACCAGCCGGTGGCCTTCACCAACACCGCCTACTACCTGCCTGTCATCCTGGGCTTCACGGGCCTGGAGGTCTCCACCCTGGGGCAACTGCGGCCTGTGCTCCAGCACGCCCGGTCGCTCCTCCACAGCCTGCCCTCGGAGCGACTCTGGCTCCCCTACCTGGGCGAGACACTGGATGCCGGCGTGGCCACCCTCCTGGCCGAGGAGGCCATTGAGGCCATCCGCTTCGTGCGGGGCGAGCAGCCGGAGCGCATCCCCGGCCTGCGTCTGACCGGCACCAGTTTCACCAGCCCCGATGTGGAGAAGGGGGAAGAGGGCGGCTACGCCAACGGCCCCATTGACGACATCCAGTTGCGGGCCTGGGGCATCCAACTGGTGGACGGCCGCATGCCCGGCTTCGCCGCCATCATCGGCGCGGCCAAGTCCAACGAGGTGGCAGTGGAGATCGTCCGCCAACTCCAGCAGCGCAACATCCTCATCTTCCTCTCCGGCAACGTCAACGGGCGGAGCATCATCCACCAGTTGATGGAAGAGGGGGTGGAGATGGGGTACGATACCTACATCGTCCCCTTCGGCACCGACACCATCTCCGCCATCTACGCCCTTGGCTTTGCCACCCGCAGCGCGCTGACCTTCGGCGGCATGAAGGGCGGCCAGGCCCGCCAGATCCTCCTCTACAACAAATACCGCGTCTTCGCCTTCGCCCTCGCCCTGGGCGAGGTGGACGACCTCAAATACGCCACCGCTGCAGGGGCCATCAACTACGGCTTCCCGGTCATCGCCGACACCGTCATCCCGGAGATCCGCCCGACGGGTGTGACCCAGTACGAGCACGTCATCTCCATGCCCTTTGACGACATTG
Organism: Anaerolineae bacterium; assembly: GCA_049969295.1. Classification (GTDB taxonomy): domain Bacteria; phylum Chloroflexota; class Anaerolineae; order DTPP01; family DTPP01; genus DAOTYM01. The sequence continues at coordinate 6,092 of JBMFPD010000051.1, forward strand.
AGGGCAAGGACGACCTGGAGCGGGCCCGCCGCCTGGTCCAGCGCTGCATTGAGGTCCGCGGCGTCAAGGTCAAGATCACCCAGGTCCCCATCCCCGTCCCCTATGGCTCGGCCTTTGAGGGCGAGCGAGTGCGGCGTGCCGACATGCGGGTGGAGTTCGGCGGCAAGAACTCCCGCTGCTTTGAGTACCTGCGCATGGCCGACATGGACGAGGTGGAGGACCACAAGATCCAGGTCATCGGCCCCGGCCTGGAGACAGTGGAAGAAGGCGGCGCCATGGACCTGGGCATCGTCGTGGAGGTGGCCGGCCGCAAGATGCAGCAGGACTTTGAGCCGGTCCTGGAGCGCCAGATCCACTACTTCATCAACGGGGCCTCTGGCGTGCAGCACATCGGCCAGCGGGACATCACCTGGATCCGCATCAGCAAGGCCGCCGTGGAGAAGGGCTTCCGCCTGGAGCACCTGGGCGAGATCCTCCATGCCCGTTTCCACAGCGACTTCGGCGCCATCGTGGACAAGGTCCAGGTGACCCTCATCACCGACCCGGCCCTCCATGCCGAGTGGCTGGCCAAGGCCCGTGCCGCCTACGACTTCCGCAACAAGCGCCTGGCCGAGATGACCGATGAGTCGGTGGACACCTTCTACTCCTGCACCTTGTGCCAGTCCTTCGCGCCGAACCACGTCTGCGTCATCAGCCCGGAGCGGCTGGGCCTGTGCGGGGCCTACAACTGGCTGGACTGCAAGGCCTCCCACGAGATCAACCCCACGGGCCCCAACCAGCCCATCCCCAAGGGCCAGGTCATTGACGAGTGGAAGGGGTACTTCACCGGGCCCAACGAGTTCGTGTACCAGCACTCCCACCAGACGGTGGAAAAGGTGGCCATGTACTCCATCATGGAGAACCCCATGACGGCCTGCGGCTGCTTTGAGTGCATCATGATGGTCATCCCCGAGGCCAATGGCTTCATGATCGTGAGCCGCGAGGACCCCAGCATGACCCCCGCGGGGATGACCTTCTCCACCCTGGCCGGCATGTGCGGCGGCGGCCTCCAGACCCCCGGCGTGATGGGCATCGGCAAGTACTTCATCACCAGCAAGAAGTTCATCCGTGCCGACGGCGGCCTGAAGCGGGTGGTCTGGATGTCCAGTTTCCTCAAGGAGACCATGGCCGAGGAACTGCGGGCCGCAGCGGCACGGGAGGGTGACCCGGACCTGATTGACAAGATCGCCGATGAGCGTGTGGCCACTACGGTGGACGAACTGCTGCCTTTCCTGGAAGAAAAGGGGCACCCTGCCTTGACAATGCCCCCCTTGTTCTGATACTATAGCAGGGGCATGCGAAGGCGCATGGGAGCATCGCTCCACCCAGGAGGCCCGCGCGTGCGGCTCGCAGACCGCATCGGCCGACCGAACGCCATCAGAGCGTGAACGTCGCACACAAGCCCTTGGCCCCGGCGGCCTTCCGGCCCGTCGGACAGGCCAAGGTGCTTGTGTGCGCGTCTGGTGGCCGGGACCCGCGAGGAGGGGAACGAGATGCCCGTGCTCGTGCGCGATGTGATGAAACGGGGGGTGCCCACCTGCCAGTTTGACACGCCGGTCCTCCAGGTCGCGCGGCAGATGCTCCGCGCCAACGCCGATGCCGTCGTCGTGGTGGATGACCTGGGAGAGGTCAGCGGCATCATCTCCCGCACCGACATCGTGCGGTTGCACAACCGGCGCTACTGGGAGATGCGCGCGGAGGACATCATGACCCACAACGTCCTCACCATTGTGCCCGACGTCCCCGTGAACGCCGCTGCGCAACTGATGCTGGACAACCGCATCCACCAACTGGTCATCCTGCACGCGCGCCCCGCGCCCCAGCGGCCTGTGGGCATCCTCACCATGCGGGACGTCATCCGCTACATGGTGGACTCCGCGCCGGCCGACGCCGCCGGCACCGAGAGATAAGCCTTCCGCCTGCACCACACACGCGCCAACTTCCGGCGCAGGAGAGAAAGGAGAGAGTGTCCAATGGGTGTGACCGTGGAAATCCCCAAGGAGAACTGGACCGGCAAAGTGCGAGAGGTCACCCTGGGCGCCACCGCCGAGCAGGGAGGGACGCGCAAGAAGACCGTCACCGTCGGCGGAGAGACCACCCTGCCCTTCCTGCACTTTGAGGGCGCGATCCCCCACCGGCCTGTCGTCGCCGTGGAGGTCCAGGACCGGTTCCCCGCCGACTGGGCCCCCGCCCTGCACGAAGCCTGGGGCGATCTGCTCAAAGACCCCGCCGCCTGGGCAGCCAGGGCTGAGGAGATCGGGGCGGACCTCATCATGCTCCGCCTCACGGGCTTGGACGGCCAGGGGAACGCCGTCAACGGCAAGGCGGCCGCTGCCCTCGTCAAGGAGGTCCTCGCGGCCACGGGCCTTCCCCTCATCGTGCGGGGGCCGGGCCAGGCCGAACGGGATAACGAACTCCTCGTGGCCGTGGCCGAGGCCGCCAAGGGAGAACGCCTGGCCCTGGGCCTGTGCGAGGACAAGAACTACCGCACCATCGTCGCCGCAGCCCTGGCCCACAAGCACGTCGTCATCGCCAGCACCCCCATTGACGTGAACCTGGCCAAGCAACTCAACATCCTCATCAGCGACATGCGGTTGGACCTGACCAACGTCCTCATGGACCCCACCACCGGGGCCCTGGGCTACGGCCTTGAATATACCTACTCGGTAATGGAGCGGCTGCGCATCGCCGCGCTGACCGGCGACAGCATGACCCAGCAGCCGATGATCTGCTTCACGGGCGAGGAGTCGTGGCGGCAGAAGGAAAGCCGCGTTACGGAGGATGTGCCAGAGGCCTGGGGAGACTACCACCGCCGCAGCAAACTGTGGGAACTGCTCACGGCCACCACCCTCCTGGAGGCCGGGGCCGACATCGTCACCATCCGCCACCCGGACAACGTCCGGGCCGTTCACGCCGCCATTGAGCAACTGATGGCCACGGCCTGAGGGAGGAGCCTGGGGGAAGGATGAAGTGGACCCCCTCACCTTCGCTGGCGGGCTGATCTTCCTGGCCATCAGCGTCCTGAGCGTCTACCGGCCGGACTGGGTCTGGGGCCGGCCCCTGGTGAGCCCGAGCGACCCGGTCCGCTGGCAGAGGATGCGCCGCCGCCGCATGATCGGCACCCTGGTCTACTTCGCTGCGGGCGCCGCGCTCCTCATCCTGAGCGTCAAGTAGCCCCCGCGGGGCTGGGAGACGGAAAAGGCCCCCGCGGGCACGGGAGCACTGAGAGGGCTTGACCAGCACCAAGGAGAGCAACCCATGGCACTGAGCGGATTGGAAATCTACAAACTGCTGCCCAAAACCAACTGCCGCGACTGCGGCTTTCCCACCTGTCTGGCCTTTGCCATGAAACTTGCGGCCAAGCAGGCAGAACTGGCGGCCTGCCCCCACGTCTCCGAAGAAGCCAAGAAGGCCCTGGAGGCCGCCTCCGCGCCCCCCATCCGCCTGATCACCTTCGGCAAGAACGAGCACAAGGTGGAAGTGGGGAACGAGACCGTCCTCTTCCGCCACGAGAAGACCTTCTACCACCCGCCGGCTCTGCTCGTGCGCGTGACCGACGCCATGCCCCCCCAGGAACTGGCGGAGACCGTGGCCGCCGTGGACGCCTACCGTGTGGAGCGGGTGGGGATGCTCTTCGGCTACAACGGCCTGGCCGTCCAGAGCACCAGGAACGACGCGGCCGCCTTTGCCGAGACGGTAGCCGCCGTCCGCAGCAGGACAAAACTCCCCCTCCTCCTCATGGCCGATGACCCGGCCGTCCTGGCCGCCGGCCTGGAGAAGGAAGGCGGCCTGGGCCCCATGCTCTACGCCGCCACGCCCGCCAACTGGCAGGAGGTGGCCAAACTGGCCAAGGCCAGGGGCGTGCCCGTGGTGGCCAGGGCCGATGGCGACCTGAGCGCCCTCGCCGGTCTGTGCGAGAACCTCAAGGGCGCGGGCGTGGAGGACATCGTCCTGGACCCGGGCGGCCGCACCCTCTCCGAGACCCTGACCCAGAACACCATCCTGCGCCGTCTGGCCCTGAAGAAGAACTTCCGGCCCCTGGGCTACCCCATCATCAACTTCCCGGGCGAAGGGGCCAGGACGCTGGAAGAGGAAGCGGTCCTGGCCGGGCAGCACATCGCCAAGTACGGCGGCTTCATCGTGCTGGACCACCACGACCCGGCCATGGCCTACATCCTCCTCACCCTGCGCCTGAACATCTACACCGATCCGCAGAAGCCCATCCAGGTGAGCCCCGGCGTCTACGAGTTCGCCCAGCCGACGCCCGAGGCCCCGCTGATGGTCACGACCAACTTCTCCCTGACCTACTTCAGCGTGGCTGGCGAAATTGAGGGCGCAGGGCACCCTGCCTGGCTCCTCGTCACCGATTCGGAGGGGATGAGCGTCCTCACCGCCTGGGCCGCGGGCAAGTTTGACGCCGCGCTCATCGCCAAGATGGTCAAGCAGTTCAACGTGGAGAGCAAGATCGCCCACCGCAAGATCATCATCCCGGGCTTCGTGGCGGCCATCTCCGGCGAACTGGAGGACGAACTCCCAGGCTGGGAGGTCATGGTCGGCCCGCGGGAAGCGGTGGACATCCCGGCCTACCTGAAACAGGTCTGGCACGCATGACAGTCCCTTGGGGCGGCCCTCTCCTCGGCCGGGGCCGCCCCGGCCACAGCCTCAGAAGGGAAACCCATCCGAACGGAGAGAGTCGGAAGGCCCGACCATGCCCAAGGTGACGTTCCTCCCGGAAGGGAAAACTCTGGAAGTGCCCCCCCGCACCACCGTGGCGGACGCGGCGGAGCAGGTCGGGGTCCATATCCCCCAGCCCTGCGGAGGGCAGGGCCGCTGCGGTCGGTGCAAGGTGGTGGTCAAGGGTGGCGCGGTGCGGCGGCGCTCCATCCAGCGCCTCTCCTCCGCGGAACTGGCGGAGGGGTACGCCCTGGCTTGCCAGACCCTGGTGGAGGTGGACGATGTAGAAGTCTACGTCCCCACCCAGGAGGAGGTCCTGGCCCGCCGCCCCGCCTCGGAGAAGCGGGTGGAGAGGGAGATCGCCCTCCCGGTGGAGTGCGACTGGTGGAGCAACCCGCCCATCCGGCGCGTCTACCTGGAGATTGACCCGCCCTCCCTGCTGGACAACACCTCCGACTTTGACCGCCTGCAGCGCACCCTGAACCAGCAGCACGGCATCTCCGCCCTGCGGGCAGACCTCCCGGTGATGCGCCGCCTGGCCACCACGCTGCGGGAGGCCGGCTGGAAGGTCACCGCCGTCCTGGAGATGTACACCTGGGATAAGCCCAACGGGCCTCCTCGCCTCCTGGACCTCCTGCCCGGCGACCGGACGGCTGGCCCCCTCTACGGCGCGGCCATAGACATTGGCACCACCTCCAACGTCATCTACCTGGTGGACCTGGCCTCTGCCCGCGTCGTGGACACGGCCGCCGAGTACAACGGCCAGATCGTCTGCGGCGAGGACATCATCTCCCGCATCGTCTACGCCAAGCGGCCCGGAGGCCTGGAGCACCTGCAGCGCCTCGTCCTGGACACCCTCAACGGCCTCCTGGACCAACTCGCCGAGCGGAACCAGATCCCCCGGGAGGCCATCTACCGGGTGGCGGTGGCCGGCAACACGACCATGATCCACCTCTTCCTGGCCCTGCCGCCGGAACCCATCCGCCTGGAGCCCTACGTGCCCACGGTGCGCCACCCCTTCCCGGTGAAGGCGAGCGAACTGGGCCTCCACGTCAACCCCGAGGCGTCGGTGGACTGCCTGCCCGGGGTGGGCAGTTATGTGGGCGCGGACATCACCGCCGGGGTCCTCAGTTCCGGCATGTACCTGACGGACAAACTCACCCTCTTCATTGACGTGGGGACCAACGGCGAGATGGTCCTGGGGAACGCAGATTGGCTCATCACCTGCGCCTGCTCCGCAGGCCCGGCCTTTGAGGGGGCCGGCGTCTACTCTGGCATGCGGGCCACCGAGGGGGCCATTGAGGAGGTCTGGATCGACGCGCGCACCTACGAACCCACCTACCGGACCATCGGGGATGCGCCGCCCCAGGGCATCTGCGGATCCGGCATCATCAGCCTTCTGGCGGAACTCCTCCTGAGCGGCATCATGACCAAGGGCGGCCGCCTGAACAAGAACCTCCCCACCCCGCGGGTGCGCAGGGGCGAACACGGCATGGAGTACGTGGTCGCCTGGAAGGAGGAGACCCGCCACAAGGACCGCGACATCGTCCTCACGGAGGTGGACATCTCCAACCTGCTGCGGGCCAAGGCGGCCATCTACGCCGGCTTCTGCACCCTCACCCGCAGCGTGGGCGTCCAACTGGCCGACGTGGAACAGGTCCTCATCGGCGGCGCGTTCGGCAAGTACATCAACGTGGAGAAGGCCATCCAGATCGGCCTCTTCCCCGACATGCCCTGGGACCGCTTCCACTTCCTGGGGAACACGTCCGTCCTGGGGACCTACGCCGTCCTGGTCTGCCCGGACCTGCGCAAGGAACTGGAGAACATCGCCTCCAAGATGACCTACCTGGAACTCTCGGCCGACAACACCTTCACCGAGGAGTTCATCTCGGCGATGTTCTTCCCGCACACGGACCTGGCCAGTTTCCCCTCGGTCGCGCCGCTCCTGCCCAAGGCTCCCGAGCCGGTGGAGGAGGGCGCGGCGGAGGAAGGCCCCAGGCCTTCGTAACGAATGGAAGGAAGTCCTGCGCTGAGCCGAAAGCCGCGCGGACGAGGATGGCGGCACGCGGGGGTGCTCCTCGCCTACTTCCTGGGCACTGTGGCCATGACCTGGCCCCTCGCCACCGTCCTGGGCGGGGCTATCCCCGGCGATGGCTTTGACGGCTGGCAGAACCTCTGGAACTTGTGGTGGGTCAAGAAGGCTCTGCTGGACCTCCACCAGAACCCCTTCCATTCGGATTACATCTTCTACCCCACGGGGGTAGACCTGTACTTTCACACGCTGAATATCTTCAACGGGCTGGTTTCGCTCCCGGTGCAAGGGGCGGGGAACCTCTTCTGGGCCTACAACTTCGTCGTCTTCCTGTCCTTCGTCCTGGGGGGCTACGGGGCCTACCTCCTGACCCGGTATGTCCTGGGGCGGGCAGGCTGGAGACAGGGTGCCCCCAGGGAGTGGGCTGCCTTCCTGGGAGGGTGCGTGTTTACTTTCTCTCCCTTCCACTTTGCGCACCTCCTGGGGCACATGCAGGTCTTCTCCTTGGAGTGGGTGCCCTTCTACGCCCTGGCCTTCCTGCGGGCCCTGGAGCCGCGCCGCGCCCGGCCCGGGCAGAGGCCGCCGGTCCTGGAGCCCTGGCTGCGGGCAGCGCTGCCGGCGTTCTTCCTCATCCTGGTGGCCCTGTGTGACTGGTACTACGTCATGTACCTGGCCTTCTTCAGCCTGCTGTACCTGGCCTACCAGGCAGGAGCGCGGCGCCTGCGGAGGGAGGCCCTGCAGACGGTGGCGGGCATCGCCGTCCTCTTCGCCCTGGTCCTCTCGCCGCTCCTCGTGCCCATGGTCGTCACCGCCCAGCGGGAGACCTTCATGGTCCCCGACCCGGCCCAGGCGCGGGCCCTCTCGGCCGACCTGCTGGCCTTCGTCACGCCGAGCGAGTTCCACCCCCTGTGGGGGGAGGCTGTGCGTCCCCTCGCCGAACGCTTCACCGCCAGCACCTCCGAGCGGACCGTCTTCGCCGGCTTCACAGCCCTGGCCCTGGCCTTCGTCGGCCTGGGGTACCGCCCCAGACGGCTGGGCTTCTGGTGGCTCGCCCTTGCCACCTTCGCCCTCCTGGCCCTGGGCCCGGTGCTCCACGTGGCCGGCGAGACCCGCCTGGGCCCTGGCGGCGCGGAGATCCCCCTGCCCTACGCGCTCCTGCACCGCTTGGTCCCCTTCATGCGCATCACCCGCTCCGTCAGCCGCTTTGACGCCATGGTGATGCTCAGCCTGGGGGTCCTGGCAGGCAGGGGGGTGGCTGTCCTCACCCGCCGGCGGCGCGGGACGGCCTGGGGCCTGGCTGCAGTCCTCCTCGTCCTCCTGGAGTTCTGGCCTGCGCCCTACCCCGTCTCGCCACCCGACACCCCCGGGTGGTACCGGGACCTGGCCCAGGAGCCAGGGGACTTCGCCATCCTCAACCTGCCCATGAACTGGGACCGGCCGCGCTACCTCCTGTACCAGACGGTGCACGGGAAGCGCCTCACCTCGGCCTACATCTCCCGGGACGACCCCTCCACCCTGGTGGAGCGCATGGGGATCCTGCAGCAGTTCCGCCACCTGGGGCAGGACATCCTCCGGCAGGACCTGGCGGCGGTGGCCGGCACGACCTTCCGCTACCTGAACGTGCGCTACCTGGTGGCGGACCTCTACCAGATGCCCGGCGGCGAGGAGAGGGAGCGCACCCTGGCCCTTCTGCAGGAGGTGGCAGGCCCTGGGGTGCAGCCTGTGTACCAGGACGAGCGGCTCCTTGTGTACCGGGCCCCGCTGGAGCGCCCCGCAGCGCCCGTCCTGATCCTGGGCAGGGGCTGGGGGGACCTGGCTCCACCCGGCGGCCTGCGGGCGCTGGAAGGAGAGGCCGAACTCCTGATCCTGGCCGAAGAGCCAGCGCGGGTGCGGCTGGAACTCTGGGCCTATGCCCCAGAGGGGTGCGTGCTGGAGGCCCGCCGGGAAGGGGAACGCCTCAGGCGGTGGGAGGTCGGTCCGAGCGGGGTCCTTCTGGTGAGCAGCCCCATCGCCCTTGCGCCGGGGTGGACCACCCTGAGCCTGCACACGGAAGGTAGGGAGGCTTGCTGGG
>JBMFPD010000052.1:0-14667 GCA_049969295.1 Anaerolineae bacterium
GCATCACCACGCTGGGCCGCGGCGGCAGCGACTACACCGCCGGCATCCTGGGGGCCTGCCTGGATGCCGAGGAGGTGCAGATCTGGACCGATGTGGACGGCATCCTCACCGCCGACCCGCGCCTCGTGCCCGACGCACGCCCCCTGAGGGAACTTTCATACAACGAGGCGGCGGAACTCTGCTACTTTGGAGCCAAGGTGCTGCATCCCAAGACCATCCTCCCCACGGTGGAACGGGGCATCCCTGTGCGGGTCCTGAACACCTTCAACCCCACGGCGCCGGGCACCCGCATCGTGCGGGACGCCCGGGGCGATGGAGGCGAGGTGCGGGCCATCACCACCATCAAGGGCCTCAGCCTCATCAGCGTGGAGGGCCGTGGCATGCTGGGCGTGCCGGGCATCGCCGCCAGGACCTTCGCCGCGACCGCCCGGGAGGGCGTCAGCGTGGTGATGATCTCCCAGTCGTCCTCGGAGCAGAGCATCTGCTTCGCCATCCCCGCCAAGGACGCGCCCACCGTCGTCCACGCCCTGGAACGGGAGTTCGCCCGGGAACTGGCCCACCGCAACATTGACCGCATCTGGAGCCTGGACAACGTAGCCATCGTCGCCGTCGTGGGGCCGGGCGTGACCCGCTCGCCCCTCATCGCGGCGCAGGTCTTCGGCGCCCTGGGGTCCAACGGCATCCAGGTCACGGCCATCACCCTGGGGACCTCCATGGCGGGCATCTCCATGGTGGTCCGGGGCGAGGATGCGGAGCGGGCCACCCGCTACATCCACCACGCCCTGGGCCTGGGCGCGCCGAAACCTTAAGGAGGCAACATCCCATGAGCCACCCTGCTCCCATCAAGGTCGGCATCCTCGGGGCCACCGGCGCGGTGGGCCAGCGCCTGGTCCAACTCCTGGATGGGCACCCCTGGTTCCGCGTCACCGCCCTGGCCGGGTCCGAGCGCTCGGCCGGGCGGCCCTACGGCGAGGCCTGCCGCTGGCTCCTCTCGGGCGACATGCCGGCCTGGGCACGGGAAATGCCGGTCCAGGAGGCGCAGCCCGGCCTGGAGTGCCAACTGGTCTTCTCCGCCCTGCCCGGAGGTGCGGCCGGCCCCCTGGAAGAAGCCTTCGCCGCCGCGGGCTACGCCGTCTGCTCCACCGCCTCGGCCCACCGGGCCGACCCCGACGTGCCCATCCTCGTGCCGGAGGTCAACCCGGAGCACCTGAGCCTCCTCCGCATCCAGCAGGCTCGTCGGGGCTGGGCGGGCTTCCTCGTCGCCAAGCCCAACTGCTCCAGCACCCACCTCGTGACCGTCCTCAAGCCCCTGTGGGACGCCTTCGGGCTGCGGCGCGTCCTGGTCGTCACCCTGCAAGCCCTCTCCGGGGCGGGGTACCCGGGCGTCCCCTCCCTGGACGTGGTGGACAACATCATCCCCTACATCCCTGGGGAGGAGGAAAAGGTGGAGTGGGAGCCCCGCAAGATCCTGGGGCGGCTGGCTGACGGGGAGATTGTGGAAGCGGACCTGCCCATCAGCGCCCAGTGCACCCGCGTGCCCGTCCTGGATGGCCACACGGAATGCGTCTCGGTGGAACTGGCGCGGAAGGCATCCCTGGACGAGGTGGTGGCTGTGCTGAAGGGCTTCCGGGGGCTCCCCCAGGACCTGGGCCTGCCCAGCGCTCCACCCCAGGCCATCCTGGTCCGGCCCGAGCCGGACCGGCCCCAGCCGCGGCTGGACCGCGACGCCGGCGCAGGCATGGCCACGACGGTGGGCCGGGTCCGACCCTGCCCCGTCCTGGACTACCGCCTGGTGCTCCTGGGCCACAACACGGTGCGAGGGGCGGCAGGGGGCGCGCTCCTCACGGCGGAACTCCTGTACGCCCAGGGGTACCTGGATAGCATCCAGGGAGGTGCGGCATGAGGCTCTTCGGCACAGCCGCGCTGGCGGACTTCCTGGGGGACTTCGTCGTCTACCGCAACCTGGAGCCCATGGATCCCCGCCTCCCTCGCTTCGCCGACGTAGCCCGGACGCTTGGCCTTCCGCTGGGGCCCGCCCCCCGCAAGGCCGACCTGGACTATGCCCGCGCGATCGCCCGCCTCCTGGAAGCGGCGCAGGCCCTGGCCCACCCGGGGGTGCGGCTGAAGCGCCTCCTCTACCTGGGGGACACGCGGCTCCTGGATAGCACTGCCTTCCGCAACCTGAAGGCAGTGATGGACGTCCCTGGCTGGGCCTTCATCGCCCACGAGGACCTGAAGGCCCCGCCGCGCCTGGAGCAGGAAGGGGACCTCTTCGTCGCCAACCGCTGGGGGGCGGTGGAGGACGTCCTGGCCTTCCTCGGCGGACAGGGGTTCCCCTTGGACGAGGCCACGGCCGTGATCGTGGACATGGACAAGACGGCCATTGGCGCCCGGGGCCGCAACGACAGGGTGATTGACCAGGCCCGCGTGGCTGCCGTCTGGAGGACGGTGGAGAGGACGCTGGGGGATGCGTTCCAGCCGGAGGTCTTCCAGGAGGCCTACGACACGCTGAACCAGCCCCGATATCACCCCTTCACCGCCGACAACCAGGACTACCTGGCCTACATCTGCCTGATGCTTAGCGCGGGCCTGTACGACCTCCCCTCCCTCCTGGACGACCTGGCCGCTGGCCGCATGGCGACCTTCGGTCAGTTCATCGCCCGGATGGACGACCTCCTTCAGGGGAGGCCCGAGGATGGCGTGCTGGAGGTCCACCGGCAGGTGTGGGCGCGCGTCCGCCAGGGCGATCCCACGCCCTTCAAGGCCTTCCGCCGCAACGAGTACCTGGAGACAGTGGCCCGCATGGGGCACGTGGCCGAGATAGCCAGCGTGGAGGACCTCCTGCGCCAGGAGATCGTGATGACCCAGGAGATCTGGGAAGCAGCTGAGCGGTGCAGGGCCTCCGGCGCGCTCCTCTTCGGCCTGACGGACAAGCCCGACGAGGCCTCCATCCCGCCGGAGGACCTGGCAGCCCAAGGGTTCGTGCCCCTGCACCGGGCCCGCACCCATGCCGTGGGCGAGGCGTAGGAGCCCGGCGACACTGGCTGCCGCGCGGAGTGGCCCAGGAACACAGGGGCGACGCCTGCATCGCCCCGACCTCTCCTCATCCCCCAAAAAGGGGTAGGGATGAGGTCAGGCGTTCATCCCTCTTCAGCGCCCGAGGAAAAGTTCCACCGCCTGCACAGCCATCTGGAGGAGAGGGGCGGGCCAGAGCCCCAGGAGGACCGTCCCCACGGCGGAGAGAGCCAGGGCCGTCCCCAGCGCCGGGCAGGAGGCGACCCGCCGTTCGCCTTCCACGGGGCGGAAGGCCATGACCAGCACCACCCGCAGGTAGTAGAAGGCGGAGACCACGGCGTTGAGGACGCCCACGACGGCCAGCCACAGGAGGCCGTTCTTCACCGCCGCGCTGAAGACGTAGAGTTTGCCCAGGAAGCCGGCCAGGGGCGGCACCCCGGCCAGGGAGAGGAGGAAGACGGTCATCGCCGCCGTGAGCCAGGGATGGCGCCGTCCCAGCCCAGCCACCGACTCCAGCGTCAGGTCCAGGTCCTCGCGCCCCTCCAGCGCCAGGACCACGGCGAAGGCCCCCACGTTCATGAGCGCGTAGGCCATGAGGTAGTAGAGGACACCTCCCAGGCCATCCTTGCCAGCAGCCACGCCCACCAGGATGTACCCGGCGTGGGCGATGCTGGAGTACGCGAGCATCCGCTTGAGGCTTCCCTGGGCCAGGGCCGCCAGGTTCCCCAACGTCATGGTCAGCACCGCCAGGGCCGCCACCGGCCAGACCCAGTAGGCCTGCAAGCCCGGGAAGGCGTAGAGGAGCACGCGGGCCAGCGCGCCGAAGCCCGCCGCCTTCACCCCCACCGACATGAAAGCGGTCACGGACGTGGGCGCGCCCTGGTAGGCATCCGGGGCCCACATGTGGAAGGGGACCAAGGCCAACTTGAAGGCGAACCCCACCAGGAGCAAGCCTCCAGCCAGGAGGAGCAGAGGGGCGGGCCCGCTGGATTGGCCGAGGAAGGCGACGACGCGCTCCAGGCGCGTCGTGCCCGTGGCGGCGTAGGTCAGGGCGATGCCGTAGAGGAAGAAGGCAGAGGCGAAGGCTCCCAGGAGGAAGTACTTCAGCGCACCCTCCAGCGAGCGCACCTCCTCGCGGTTGAAGGCCACGAGGACGTACAGGGCGATGGAGAAAATCTCCAGACCGAGGAAGACCACCAGGAGGTCCGTCGCCCCGGCCATCCACATCATGCCAGCCGTGGCCAGGAGGAGCAGCGCGTAGTACTCGCCGTGGTTGATCGCCTTTCGCTCCAGGTAGTCAATGGAGATGAGCAACGCCAGCCCCGCCACCACCGCAAGCACCAGGTCCAGCACCACGGCCAGGCCATCCAGCCGGGCCATCCCCTGAAAGTCCAGCGCGGCGTCGCCCACGGTCCCGCGGAAAGCCACCCCCACGACGGCGGCCGCCACCACCCCCACCAGGCCGAGGAAGGCCAGCCACCGCTTGTCCCGAACCCACAGGTCCGCCAGGATGACCACGAGCGCCACCAGGAAGACCACCAGCGGGGGCGCAATGGCCAGCAAGTTCGCCAACGAAATGGTGACGTTCATCCCATCCTCTCCGCGTGCTCCACGAACTCCACGGTGAAGGCCCTCACCTCTCCAGCAGGATCACCGGCCCCGGACGGGCGTCCTGCAGGAGCCGCTCCACTGAAGCGTCCATCCGGCTGAAGAGGAGGTTGGGCAAAAGGCCGATGAGGAGCATGGCCACCACCAGCGGCACCAGGATGGCCCACTCCCGCCCCCGCACGTCGGGCAGGGAGGCCACGTCCGCCCCCCGGGCCTCCCCCTGCATCACCTGCTGGAAGGCCCGCAGCATGTACCAGGCCCCGAAGATCATCCCCAGGGCCGCCAGGGCTGCCAGGGCCCGGTTGGAAAGGAAGATCCCCACGAGAAGGGTGAACTCGCCCACAAACCCGTTCAGGCCCGGGAGCCCCACCGCCGCCAGGACCGACACCAGCAGGAAGAAGCCCAGGACCGGCATGGCCTTCCACAGGCCGCCGAAGGCCTCCAGAAGGCGGGTCCCCTTCCGCTCCTCCAGCATGGCCACGAGGAGGAAGAGCGCGGCAATGTAGACGCCGTGGCTCACCGACTGGAGGACCGCCCCCTGCACCCCCTGCCGTGTCAGGGCGAAGAGCCCCAGCACGATGAGAGAGAGGTGCGCCACGCTGGAATAGGCAACCAGGCGCTTCAGGTCCCGCTGGCCCAGCGCTGCCAGGGAGCCGTACACGATGCCGATGACCGCCAGGGCCGAGACCCACGGCCGGTAGGCACCGGTGGCGGCGGGGAAGAGGGGCAGGCAGAAGCGCAGGAGGCCGTAGACCCCCATCTTGCCCAGCACTCCTGCGAGGAGCGGCATGACCGGGTTGGGGGCCTGCTCGTAGGCGTCGGGCAGCCAGGTGTGGAAGGGGAAGACCGGCACCTTCACCAGGAAGGCCAGGGCGAAGACGCCGAAGAGCCACAGTTGCGCCTGCAGCGACAGGCCCAGATCCCCCATGGCCCGCAGGTCAAAACTCCAGGCTCCCTTGGAGTAGAAGTGATAGGCCCCAAGGGCCAGGATGCCAACCAGCATCAGCGCGCTGCCGGCCATGGTGTAGAGGAAGAACTTCAGGGTGGCGTACCAGCGGCGCTCCCCACCCCAGGCCCCGATGAGGAAGTACATGGGGACCAGCATCGCCTCCCAGAAGATGTAGAAGACCACCAGGTCCAGGGCGACGAAGGCCCCCAGCACCCCTGTCTCCAGCAGGAGGAGCCAGAAGAGGAACCCCTTGACCCGCTCCTGCACCCGTCCCCAGGCAGCCAGGACAGCCAGGGGGGCCAGGAAAGCCGTCAGGCCCACGAAGAACAGGCTCACGCCATCCACCCCCACGGCGTAGCGGATGCCCAGGGACGGCACCCAGCGGAACTCCTCCACGAACTGGAAGCCCGGCTCCCCCAGCCGGAACTGGACCGCCAGCCCCAGGAAGAGGGCGAACTCCGCCAGGGTGACGGCCAGCGCCCACCCGTAGAGGGTCTGCCGCCGCTCCTCGTGCAGGAGGAGGACCACCACCGCCCCCAACAGGGGCAGGAAGACGATCGCCGAAAGCACTGGAAGCCCGAGTAGCGTCATCTGCCAACTCCCACAGCAGCCATCAGCCGTCAGCGGTCAGCCACCAACCCGCTACACCAGCAGGAAGTACCCCGCCACCAGCACCGCGCCCAGGAGCAGGGCCAGCGCATAGTGGCGCAGGTACCCCGTCTGCAACCGGGAGGCCCCCGCACCGCCCTGCCCGGTGAGCCAGGCCACGCCGTTCACCGCGCCGTCCACCACCCGCGGGTCAAAGAAGCCGGCGATCCACCGGCCCAGGCTGCGCAGCGGCTCCACGAAGACCAGGGCGTACAGTTCGTCCACCCAGTACTTGTTGTAGAGCACCCGGTAGAGGAAGGCGTACTGCTTCCCCAGGCGCACCGGCAGGTCCGGCCGCACCACGTAGAGGTAGTAGGCCAGGGCAATGCCGCCCAGCGCCACGGCTGCCGAGACAGCCATCAGCACCCATTCCACCGTCCCGCCAGCGCTGTGGCCGACCTGGCTTGCGTGGAAGGCAGGCTCCAGCCATCCCTCCACCCAGGAGAGGCGCGGCAGGCCGATGTACCCCCCCACGACCGCGAGCACCGCCAACACGACCTGCGGCACCGTCATGATGCGGGGCGACTCGTGGGCGTGCTCCCAGGCCTTCTTATCCCGAGGCTTGCCCCAGAAGGCCACGAAGAGGGCCCGGAAGATGTACACCGCCGTCAGGAAGGCCGTCGCCAGGCCCACGGCCCAGACGACGGGGTTCGCCTCAAAAGCCCGCCAGAGGATCTCGTCCTTGCTGAAGAAGCCGGAGAAGAGGGGCACGCCCGCCAGGGCCGCCGCGCCCACGGCGAAGGTCCAGTAGGTGATGGGGATCTTCTCCCGCAGCCCTCCCATCTTCTGGATGTTCAGTTCGTCGCGCATGGCGTGCATGACGCTGCCGGCGCACAGGAAGAGAAGGGCCTTGAAGAAGGCGTGAGTGGTCAGGTGGAACATCCCCGAGGCGTAGGCCCCCACCCCCACAGCCACGAACATGTAGCCCAACTGGCTGATGGTGGAGTAGGCCAGGATGCGCTTAATGTCGTTGTTCACCAGGGCCATGGTGGCGGCGAAGAAGGCCGTCGCCGCGCCGATGCCCGCCACCACGGCCATGGTGGACGGGGCCAGTTCAAAGAGGACGTAGTTCCGCGCCACCATGTACACGCCCGCCGTGACCATGGTCGCGGCATGGATGAGGGCGCTGACCGGCGTGGGGCCCTCCATGGCATCGGGCAACCAGACGTAGAGGGGGATCTGGGCCGATTTCCCCGTGGCCCCCATGAAGAGGAGCAAGGTGATCCACCCTGCCATCCCCGTCCCTCCCAGGACGGTGCGGGCCACCTCCGGGTCCAGCACCCCGGAGAACTGCAGGGTCCCGAAGAGGGAGAAGATGAGCATGATGCCCAGGGCGAAGCCGAAGTCGCCCACCCGGTTCACGATGAAGGCCTTCTTGCCGGCATCGGCCGCTGACTTCCGCTCAAACCAGAACCCGATCAGGAGGTACGAGCAGAGGCCCACCCCTTCCCAGCCGACGTACATCACCAGGTAGTTGTTGGCCAGGACCAGGATGAGCATCATCAGGACGAAGAGGTTCAGGTAGGTGAAGAAGCGGGCGTAGCGGGCGTCCTCGGCCATGTAGCCGACGGAGTAGACGTGGATGATGAAACTGACGCCCGTCACCACCGCGGCCATCAGCAGGGAGAGGGGGTCCAGGAGCAGGGCGAAGGGGATCTGGAAGCCCCCCACCGTCATCCAGGTGTAGAGAGGGACCTCCACGCGCCGCCCCTCTGGGGGGAGCGCGGCCAGGCCGGCGAGGAGGGCCAGAGAGACGGCGAAGGCCAGGCCCACGGCCAGGCAGGCCACCCAGCCCACAGCCCGCTTGCCGAGGCGCGGGCCCAGGAAGGCGTTGACAAGGGCCCCCAGGAGCGGGAAGAGCAGGAGCAACCAGGCGTAATTGAGCATTGCCATCCCTCGGTTTCCCCTAGAACTTCAAGAGGCTGGCTTCGTCCACGTCGGTGGTCTTCTTCTTGCGGTAGATGGCCAAGGCCAGGGCCAGCCCCACGGCCACCTCTGCCGCCGCCACCGCCATGACCATGAGGACGATGACCTGGCCGTCCAGCGACTGGAGTTCCCTGGAGAGGGCGACGAAGGCCAGGTTCACGGCGTTGAGCATCATCTCCACACACATGAAGAGCACGATGAGGTTGCGCCGTACCATCACGCCCAGGGCCCCCAGTGCGAAGAGGAGGCCACTCAAGATGAGGTAGTAGGTCACGGGCACCATGGCTTCATCCCTCCCGGGCCAGCCGCCGGCGGGCCAGGTACACCGCCCCGAGGATCCCCACGAGGAGGAGGACCGAGGCCAGCTCAAAGGGCAACAGGTACTCGGTGAAGAGGACCGTCCCCAGGGCCTGGACGTTCCCCACCCGGGCCAGCACCTCCGGCGTCATGCCGCCCTTCGCCCCGCCCACGGCCTGGGTGGCCACGGCGTATCCCACCTCCGCGAGGAGCACCAGGGCCAGCACCACACCGAAGACGGCTGCGGCTGAAGAGCGCACCGGTCCCCCGCGTCGCTCGCCCACCAGCATCAACGTGAACAGGAAGAGGACCATGACCGCGCCGGCGTAGACGATGATCTGCACGATGCCCACGAACTGCGCGTTGAGGAGGATGTAGAGCGCCCCCAACATGCAGAAGTTCAGAAGGAGCCCCAACGCGCTGTAGACGGGGTTGCGGGCCACGATGACCAGGACTGCGCCCGCCACGGCCAGGGCCCCGAAAAGGATGAAGAGCACCAACTCGCCACTCATCGGGTCCCATCCTCCCGCAGTTCGTACGACCAGTCACCCGCCGGCTGGAGCAAGCGGTCCTGGGTGTAGATCAGGGCGTCCCGGCTGTAGTCGGCCAGGGCGAACTGGCGCCGCAACACGATGGCCCCGGTGGGGCATGCCTCCTCGCACAGGCCGCAGAACATGCACCGCAAGAGGTTGATCTCGTACACCCTGGCGTAGCGCTCCCCGGGGGACCGCCGGTTCTCCTCCGTGTTCTCCGCCGCCTCCACGTAGATGCACTTGGTGGGGCAGGCGGCCGCGCACAGGCCACACCCCACGCACTTCTCCAGCCCGTCCGGGTGCCGCTGCAGTTCGTGGCGGCCGCGGAAGCGCGGGTACAACTTGACCTTCTCTTCCGGGAACTGCACGGTGATGGGCTTGGTGAAGAAATACCGGAGGGTGACCCCCATGGCCCGCCAGAGTTCCCACAGGCCTTTCGCCGCTTCAACGATCGTGGTCATTCAACCCTCACCTCTGTGCACATCGGGCACGCACGTGGTCTTCCGTCCGTAGCCCTACCCCCAGAGCGCCACCCCCACCGCCGTGAGCGCCAGGTTGACAAGGGCCAAGGGCAGCAGGAAGGTCCAGTTGAACCGCATGAACTTGTCGTAGCGGACCCGCGGCAGGCTCGCCCGGATCCACAGGAACAGGAAGATAAGCACCGCTGCCTTGACCACGAAGACCGCCAGGGAGAGCAAGGGATGGGGGTTGACGAAGGGCCACTGCCCCCCGCCCAGGAAGAGGGCCGTGGCGATGCAACTGAGGACGACCATGTTGACGTACTCGGCCATGAAGAAGAGGCCGAACTTGATCCCCCCGTACTCCGTGGCATAGCCCGAGACCAGTTCGTTCTCCGTCTCCGGCAGGTCAAAGGGGGAGCGGTTGGCCTCGGCCAGGGCGCAGATGAAGTAGATCAGGAAGCCCAGGGGCTGCAGCACGATGAGGGGCACCCGCTGCTGGAACTTCACGATGTCCACCAGGCTCAGGGAGCCCGCCACCGCCACCAGGCTCACCAGGGCCAGCCCCATCGGGATCTCGTAGGCGATGACCTGGGCCGAGGTCCGCAGGGCCCCCAAGAGGGAGAAGTTGTTGTTGGAAGCCCACCCTCCCAGGATGATGCCGTAGATGCCCACGATGGCCACGGCGATCAGGTAGAGGATGCCCACGTTCACATCGGCGATGTAGAGGCGGATCTCCCGCCCGAAGAGGGTGAAGGAGGTCCCCAGAGGCACCACAGCGAAGGCCGACAGGGCGGCGAAGACGGCCAGGCCCGGCGCCAGGACGTAGATGGGCTTGTCCACCTCCGAAGGGATGATCTCTTCCTTGAAGATGACCTTGAACGCGTCGGCGATGGGCTGCAGGAGGCCGAAGGGCCCGGCCCGGTTGGGGCCATAGCGCAGCGTGAACCGCCCCGCCACTTTCCGCTCCACTAGCGTCATGTAGGCATAGCCGAAGAGCAGGAGCCCCACGATGACGACCAGGCTTTGGATGGCTGGGATCAGGAACGCGTCAATCCAATCCATGCCCGTTCTCCTCTGCCTTCTCCCCGCAACGCAATTCGCCTCAGGCTTTCTGGACCTGCACCAGCGTCGCCCGCGCCTCCGGCGGGAGGACCGCCCCCAGACTCACCTCGCCCAGGTTGCGCACGGCCACCACCACCCCCCGCGGCAGGTCCAGATCCAGGTGCACCGGCAGCACGATCTCCCCCACCTGCGAGCGGAGGCGCGCCAGAGCCCCCTCCTGGAGGCCCAGTCGGGCGGCATCCTCCGGATGGACCCCCAGCGCCGGCCCCGGCACGAGTTCCTGGAGGGGTGCGCAGCAGGAGGCCAGCGTCCCCCGGTCGTAGAGCACCTTCCCCACCCAGAGGATGAAGGGGTGCTCTTCCGTCGCCTGGAGCCACGAAGGCGCCACCCGGGCCAGGGGGGGCAGGGTGCGTTCGGCCTGCCGCCGCATCCCGTAGAGGCCCAGGGCCTGGTAGTGCATCCCCGTGTAGGCGGGCACGGCCTTGGCGATCTCCGCGAAGACCTCGGCCGGGCTCTTGAACTGCCAGGCGCTGGCATCCCGCCCGCTCTCTAGGCCCAGGGCGGCCAGGCAGGCCCGGGCCACCTCCTGGACGATCCACCAGTCCGGCCGGGAGGCCCCGAGGGGCCGCAGGATGGCCCCCAGGTGCTGGACCCGGCCCTCCAGGCTGGTGTAGGTTCCTTCCTCCACCGCTGGGCCGGCGGCCGGCAGGACCACGTGCGCCCGCTTCGCCGTCTCCGTCAGGAAGAGGTCCTGCACCACCAGGAACTCGGCCCGTTCCAGGGCCTGCGCGGCCAGGGCGCTCTCGTCGGCAGGGTCGGCCCCCAGGACGTAGAGGGCCTTCACCCGCCCCTCCAGCAGGGCCGGCCACAGGTCCTGCGCCGCCAACCCCGGCGCGGCGCTCAACTTGCGGACACCCCACCACTTGCTCAGCCGGTCCTGAACGCGGCGGTCATCCAGCGGCTGCCCGCCGGGGAAACGGTCGGGGACGAGGCCCATGTCCGTCGCGCCGACAGTGTTGTTGTCCGGGGCCAGGTAGAAGGGGCCTTCGGCCCCTGCCAGGCGGGCCAGGTTGGAGAGGGCCTGGAGCGCGGCCTGCCCGTGGGGCGTCGCAACCCACCCCTCACCCGTGAGGAGGATGGCCCTCCCTGCAGAGGCGAGGAGGGCTGCAGCCTCCTGCACCAGGGCCGGGGCCACGCCAGCCGCCTCCGCCAACTGGGCCAGGGAGGACCCCTTGAGCCCCTCTTCCACGATCTCGGCGTGGGCCACCTTGCGGGCCTTGCCGCTCTCCAGAAGGGCCTTGGTCAGGGCACAGGCCAGGGCCGTCTCCGCGCCCGCCCGGTAGGCGAGCCGCAGGCCCGGGTAGCGGCTCAGTTCCACCTGCTGCGGGTGCAGGACGAGGACCTTCGTCCTTCGCCGCAGCACCCCCTGCTTGATCCACAGGTCCAGCAGGGGCAGTTCCTCCGAGGGGTCCACGCCCGCCAGCACCACCAGGTCGGCCTGGGCCAGGGAGGGGATGTCCTCCAGGAGCACCGCCCCCTCGGGCAAGCGCCCCAGGTGGGCCACGTTGTTCGTCCCGACCACCGCCCGCAGGAAACGCTGGAAAAGGTACGAAGCCTCGTTGGTGGTGCGGGTAGAGCCCAGGCCGGCCACGGCTTGCGGCCCGTGCTCCCGCACGATGGCCGCCAGCCGCCCGGCCACCTGTGCCAAGGCTTCCTCCCAGGTAGCCTCCTCCAGTTTCCCGTTGCGCCGTACCAAAGGGGTCCGCAGCCGGCGCTCGTGGTGGAGGAAGGCGTGGGCGAACCGCCCTTTATCGCAGAGCCACTGGTCGTTGACCGCGGCGTGCTCCCGCGGCGTGATGCGGCGCACGCGGTTGTTCTTCACCCCCCAGGCGAGGTTGCACCCCACCCCACAGTAGTTGCAAACCCCCGGCACCTCCGCCAGTTCCCACACCCGGGCCTGGAAGCGGAAGACCCGGCTCGTCAGCGCGCCCACCGGGCACAGGTCCACCGTGTTGCCCGAAAACTTGGAAGTGAAGGGAATGCCGGGGAAGACGTCCACGAAGGTCTCGCGGCCCCGCTCAAAGAGGCCCAACTGCCGGTGGTCCGAATACTCCTCGCAGAAGCGGATGCACCGCCGGCACAGGACGCACCGTTCCTGGTCCAGGATGAGGAAGGGGCTCAGGGGGTAGGCCTTCTTCTTGTGCCGCTTGGGTTCAATGAACCAGCTCTCCGTCGGGCCGTGGGCCACCGTCTGATCCTGGAGGCTGCACTCCCCGCCTTTGTCGCAAACGGGACAGTCCAGGGGGTGGTGGGTCAGCAGGAAGCGCAAGGCCCACTCCCGGGCCTCCCTGGCCGCAGGGGAGTTGACGTGGACGACCATCCCCTCCCGCACCTGGGTGGTGCAGGCCGTCTGCAGGCCCCGCATCTTCTCCACTTCTATCAGGCACATGCGGCAGGCCCCGATGGGGACCAATTTGGGATGGTAGCAGAAGGTGGGGATGTCCACCCCGACCTGGCGTGCAGCCTCCAGCACGGTGGCCCCGGCGGGCACCCGCACTGGCTGGCCATCTATGACGACGTTGACCCACTCTTGCTCCATAGAGACCTTCCTGCCCAGTTAGCGGTCGGCGATCAGCGGTCAGCAGTTAGCGATCAGCGGTCAGCAGGTCACCTCACCAGGGCTGACGGCTGGTGGACCGGTTCCGGGACCATGCAGCGGCCATGCCGGATGTGGTAGAGGTACTCCTCCCGGAACTTCTGGATGCTGCTCCGCACGGGGCCGATGGCCGCGTCCCCCAGGGGGCAAAAACTCTTGCCGCCAATGTTGTCGCAGATGCGCAGCAGGAGGTCCAGGTCCTCCTCCCGGCCGCCGCCCTCCTCAATCCGCTTGAGGATGAGGTACATCCAGTCCGTCCCCTCGCGGCAGGGGATGCACTTGCCGCACGATTCGTGGCGGTAGAACTCCGCCAGGCGCATGGCCACCCGCACGATGCAGGCCTGGTCCCCGATGACGATGACCGCCCCCGACCCCAGCATGGAGCCGGCCGCGGCGATGGCTTCGTAGTCCAGCGTCAGCCCCTCGTCCAGGACGGAGGGGAGGAGCATGGGCGTGGAAGACCCCCCTGGGATGATGGCCTTGATGCTCTGGCCGGGGAGCGGGCCTCCGGCGCAGTCGTAGATGAGGGTGCGCATGGGCGTGCCCAGTTCCAGTTCGTAGACCCCCGGCCGCTGGACGCAGCCGCTGACGCAGAAGAGTTTCACGCCAGGGCTCTTCTCCGTGCCCATGCGGGTGTACCATTCGGCCCCGTTCCAGACGATGAAGGGCACATTGAAGAGAGTCTCCACGTTGTTGATGACGGTGGGCTTGCGGTAGAGGCCCTCGCTGGCCGGGAAGGGGGGCTTCAGTTTGGGATGCCCCCGGTCGCCCTCCAGGGAGGTGAGGAGCGCGGTCTCCTCCCCGCAGATGTAGGCCCCGGCCCCCCGGTGGAGCGTCAGTTCCAGGCTGTAGCCGCTGCCGAGGATGTTCTTGCCCAGGTAGCCCCGTGCGTAGGCCTGGGCGATGGCGTGCTCCAGGCGACGCGCGGCCAGGTCAAACTCCCCGCGGATGTAGATGAAGGCGTGCTCCACCTCGCAGGCGTAGGAGGCGATGATGATGCCCTCCACCACGCCGTGGGGGTCGTTCTCCATGAGGACGCGGTCCTTGAAGGTCCCCGGCTCCCCCTCGTCGGCGTTGCACACCAGGTAGCGGGGGTAGACCCCTTTCGGCAAGAAGGACCACTTGACGCCGGCCGGGAAGCCTGCGCCGCCCCGCCCCCGCAGGCCAGAAGCCTTCACCAGGTCCACCAACTGGGCCGGCTGGAACTCCCGGAGGGCCTTCTGCAGGGCGCGGTAACCCCCTCGCTCCTCGTACACTTCTATCTCGTGTGCGTTGGGCACTCCAACGTTGCGCAGGAGAATCGGTTCAGCCATAGGCGTTCCTTACCGTCCGTTCTCGGTGCCTCGGAGCCTTCAGTCTCCCCAGAGCCAGACGCCGCGGTTGCTCAGGGAGTAGAACTCGTCGTTCAGGATGCGGGCATGCACCGCCTCTTCGTGGGCCAGGCGCTGGAAGAGGGCCTGTACTGCCGGCAGCGGGGCCTCGGCGGCCCAGGCTTCGTAGCGGGCGCGGGCT
>JBMFPD010000053.1:0-14522 GCA_049969295.1 Anaerolineae bacterium
GGGGCACGGGCAAGACCACCCTCGCCGCCCTGCTCATCCGCTACCTGGAAACGCATACGACGGGGACCATCCTGGCGGTGGATGGCGACCCCAGTTCCAACCTGAACATCGCCCTGGGCCTGGAACTCGCCTCCACCGTGGGCGACATCCGCGAAGAGGCCCTGCTGGAAACGCGCAGCGGGGCTTACAACCCCGCCATGCCCAAGCACGACTATTTCGCCTACCGCATTGAGGAGGCCCTGGTGGAGGGAGACCGGGTGGACCTCATCGCCATGGGCCGTCCCGAAGGGCCTGGATGCTACTGCGCGGCCAACAACATCCTGCGCAACGTCATTGACCGCCTGGGCAACCAGTACGACTACGTGGTCATTGATAACGAGGCTGGCATGGAGCACATCAGCCGCCAGACGACGCGGCACATTGACCACCTGTTCATCACGTCGGACCCCACGCAGCGCGGCCTGGCAGCGGCGGCCGGCATCCGCCGCCTGGTGGACCAACTGAGCCCCCACGGCACCCGGGTTTCGCACGTCCACTTCGTCGTCAACCGGGTGCGGGGCGAACTGCCCCCGGACTTCGTGAAACAGGCGCGCTCCCTGGACCTGCCCCTCGTCGGCACCCTGCCGGAGGACCCCCTCATCGGGGAGTTTGACCTCCAGGGACGGCCCATCATCCAGTTGCCGGGGGATGCGCCCATCGTGCGCGCCGTGGAAGCGATCGCCGAGAAAGCGGGCATCCGCTTTCCCTAGAGGGCCGAATGGGCCCTTCCCGGTTCCAAGGCACGGCCTGCGAAGGCTGCAGGCCCACACTTTCTGAGGAAGGAGTAGGAGGTCAACCATGTTCATCATCGGCGAGAACATCCACATCATCGCCCCCCGCGTGAAACAAGCCATCCAGGAGCGGGATACCAAGGCCCTGCAGCAGATGGCCCTGGAACAGTGGGAGGCCGGGGCCAAGGCCATTGACCTGAACATCGGCCCCCAGAAGAAGTACGGTGTGGAGATCATGGAGTGGGCGGTGGACGCCATCCAGGAGGTCATCCCCGACGTGGTCCTCTCCCTGGATACGACCAACGCCGCCGCCATTGAGGCTGGCCTCAAGCGGTGCAAGAACCCGGCCTTCATCAACTCCACCTCTGCCGAAGAGGAACGCCTCGCCACCCTGCCGCCCCTGGCCGCTAGGTACAATGCCAAACTCATCGCCCTGACCATGACCAAGGCCGGCATCCCGGTCAGCGCGGAGGAGCGGGTCCGCATCGCCATGGAGATCCTCATCCCCCGCATCACCGAGGCCGGCGTGCCCATTGAGAACATCTACATAGACCCCCTGGTGCTCACCGTGGCCGGCACCCAGGAATACGTCCCGGAGTGCATTGAGGCCGTCCGTTACCTCAAGTTTGCCTTTGACCCGCCGCCCAAGACCGTGGTGGGCCTTTCCAACGTCTCCAACAGCGTCTCCAGGGAGAACCGCAGCCTCATCAACCGCACCTACCTGGTCATGCTCATGGCTGCTGGCCTGGATGCCGCCATCGCCGACCCCCTGGACCAGGCCCAGAACGAGGTCATCCGCATCGTGGAAGAGCGGGACGACAGCACCCCTGTCGGCCGTCTCTACCTGGCCCTCTACGACGCGGTGCAGGCGGGCGAGGAACTGAGCCAGGACGCCGTGGACATGAACGACCCTGAGCAGGTTGCCATCTGGAAAACGGTGCAGGTGCTGCTCAACAAGGTCATCTTCGCCGACTCGTACCTGCGTATGTGAGTTCCATCCCGGGTTGGTGGGTTTGCGGCTCTCCGGCGGCTCACACCGCTTCTGGTAGGGGCGACATGCGTCGCCCCTACCGGCTGCGCCTCTCCCCTCCTGCGCGGGGGCCCAATGGCGTGCCCAACCTGCCCCCTTTTCGTCTGGCGACCCGGCGGGGCCTTCTTTTTGACTTTCCCGCACCGATACGGTATCCTAACGTGCCGCCCGGCAGCAGGCCATGTCGGGGTCAAACGCCTGTTCGTTGCCCAAGCCTCACAGAGCACAGCAAGGAGTGGACCCATGTACCTTCATGCCGAGAGCAACAAGTGTTCCGGATGTCGGGCCTGCCTGGTCACCTGCTCCCTGTTCAACGCAGGGAAGCCCCATTGGGGCAAGCCCTCCGACCGCCCGGATGGGTCCTACGGGGAGAACAACCCCAAGAAGGCCGCCCTGGCCATCGTCCCCCTCTTCCCGGCCCCGGGCGTCTTCAAGGTCCGCACCTGCACCCAGTGCGGCGAGTGCGCCAAGGTCTGCCCCGCAGAGTGCATCGTGCAGGCCCCCAGCGGCGCGTACATCCTGGACCAGTCCCGCTGTCTGGGCAAAGACTGCCTCAAGTGTGTGGAGGTCTGCCCTGAAGAGGTGGTCTTCACCCACGAGGACTACGAAGCGCCGTGGAAATGCAACCTGTGCGGCCAGTGCGTCCAGGCCTGCGGCATGGACGTCCTCTCCATCTATTGAGCGCAGCATGCACGGAAGGAGCGTGTGGCCATGTACGGATACGGTGGCAAAATCCTGCGGGTCAACCTCACGACGGGAGACATCTCCACCTTCCCCACCCCTGAGGCCGTGGCCAGGGACTTCCTCGGGGGGCGCGGGTTCGGCATCTACTACCTGTACACGGAAGTGCCCAGAGGGGCGGACCCCCTGGGCCCCGAAAACAAACTGATCGCCTCGTCCGGGCCTCTCTCGGGGACGCTCGTCCCCGGCGCGGGCAAGATGGACTGGACCTGCAAATCCCCCTTGACTGGCGGCTACGCCTCGGCCTCAGTGGGCGGCATGCTCAACGCCGAACTCAAGTACGCGGGCTACGACTCCATCATCCTGGAGGGCCGCGCTGAGAGGCCGGTCTACCTCTTCATTGAGGATGACCGGGTGGAACTGCGGGACGCGTCCCGCCTCTGGGGCCTGGGCGCGATCACCACCGAGGTGCGCCTCAAGGGGGAACTGGGCGAGGAGTTCCAGATCGCCACCATCGGACCGGGCGGCGAAAACCTCGTCCGCTACGCCTGCATCCACCACGACTACGGCCGCCAGGCTGGGCGCGGCGGCGTGGGCGCAGTGATGGGCTCCAAGCACCTCAAGGCCATTGCCGTGCGCGGCACGGGCGGCATCCAGGCGGCGGACCCCAAGGGCTTCTACCAGGCTGCCCGCAAGATGATCAAAGCCTGCAAGGACTCCGAGGGGCTCAAGGCGTGGCAGCGGTACGGGACCCCCATGGTCGTCTCGTGGGTGCAGGAAGTGGGCGCCCTCCCCACGCGCAACTTCAGCACCGGCGCCTTTGAGGAAGCCCCCAACCTCTACGGCGAGACCATGCGCCAGAAGATCGTCCTCACCGACAAGGGATGCTTCGGCTGTCCCTCGCCCTGCGGCAAGTACTCCTACACCCGGCAGCACGGGGTCTACGTGGAAGGCCCCGAGTACGAGACCATCGGCATGTTGGGCTCCGATGTCGGTCTGGGTGACATTGAGGACGTGGCCTACGCCAACTACCTGGCCGACGAGTGGGGCGTGGATACTATCTCCGTGGGCGGTGTCATCGCCTTCGCCATGGATTGCTTTGAGCGGGGCATCATCGGTCCGCAGGACGTGGACGGCCTGGAGTGCCGCTTCGGCAACCGCGAGGCTGTCTTCACCCTCATCCAGAAGATCGCCCGGCGGGAGGGCGTGGGCAACCTGCTGGCCGAAGGGACCAAGCGGGCCGCTCAGGTCTGGGGCAGGGGTGCAGAGGACCTGGCTGTCCAGGTCAAGGGGATGGAGGTCTCGGCCTACGAGTGCCACCGGGCTCCCAGCATGCTCCTGGCCTACATGACCTGCGATGTGGGCGCGCACCACAACCGCGCCTGGGCCATCACCTACGACATCCAGACCGGCCGGGACACCATCACGCCGGACAAGGCGGCGCGGGTCATCTTCCTGCAGCACATCCGTCCCCTCTTTGACGCTCTGGGCGCGTGCCGTCTGCAGTGGGTGGAACTTGGGCTGGACTACAACCTCTACGCCCCAGCCCTGCAGGCCCTGACCGGGGTGGAGCGGTCCACCGAGGACCTCCTACGCATCTCCGAGCGCATCTGGAACCTGACCCGCCTCTACTGGATCCGGGAGGTGGAAGGCTTCGGCCGTGCCTGGGACGCGCCTCCGCCCAAGTTCACCAAGTTCCCGGCCGAGAGCGGCCCGACCAAGGGCCAGCTGACCACCTGGGAAGAGGCCCAGAAACTCCTGGACATGTACTACGAGCAGCGCGGCTGGGATGCCAACGGCTTCCCCACCAAGGCGAAACTGGAAGAACTGGGTCTCGCTGAGTTCGCACCCTATTGACCGCCGAGCGCTATCCTCACGGGCTAGGGGGCGCCGGCTCGGCGCCCCCCTCGCCGGAAGAGAGGGAAACGAGCCCATGCCGATCTACGTGGTCCCCGTGGGGCACCTGAAGGACTACACCGGAGGCCAGGAACGCGTGGCAGTCCCAGCGGAAGGGAAGACGGTCCGCGAGATCCTGGCGGACCTGGGCATCCCCTCCGAGGTGGTCGCCGCTATCCTCATCCGGGACATCCTGGTCCCCAAGGACCACATTCCCCAGGATGGCGATGAGGTAAAACTTCTCTCCGTCCTGGGCGGCGGCTGAGCCCCGGCTGAGCCGTCGCGCCGCCCGGGGGCTTTCCGCGCCTCAAAAAGGCTTCTCTCCTCGTCCCTCAATCCCCCTCTCCACCCGCAGAGGGGCAAGGGTGAGGCTACGGATAGACAACTTCTCAATCAAGGAGGATTGACATGTCCAAACCAGCACGAGAACTGCCAGGGCCTCTGGCCAGGGCCTGGGTCGCCAGGGACCAGAACGTCATCTCGCCTTCCTGCACCCGGGCCTACCCCTTCGTCATGGCCCGCGGCCGGGGGTCCGAGGTGTGGGACGTGGATGGCAACCGCTTCCTGGACTTCAACGCTGGCATCGCCGTCACCGCCACTGGCCACGCCCATCCGGAAGTGGTGAAGGCCATCCAGGAGCAGGCTGAGCAGTTCATCCACATGTCCGGCACGGACTTCTACTACCCGGCGCAGATTGAACTGGCGGAGAAACTGAACGAGATCAGCCCCATGCAGGAGCCGACCCAGGTTTTCTTCGCCAACTCGGGGACCGAGTCGGTGGAAGCGGCTTTCAAACTGGCCCGCTACCACACGGGCCGGCCGCGGATGCTGGCCTTCATCGGGGCCTTCCACGGGCGCAGCATGGGCTCCCTCTCCCTCACCGCGTCCAAGTACGTGCAGCGGGCGGGGTTCTCCCCCCTCGTCCCCGGCGTGACCCACGTCCCCTACGCCTACTGCTACCGATGCCCTTTCAACCTGGAGTACCCCAAATGCGACCTGCACTGCGTGGCCTACATTGAGAAGACCGTCTTCCGGCACTACGTGCCCCCGGAGGATGTGGCCGCCATCTTCGTGGAGCCCATCCAGGGCGAAGGGGGCTACGTGGTGCCGCCGCCGGAGTACCATGCCCGCCTGAAGGAGATGATGGCCAAGTACGGCATCCTCTACGTGGTGGACGAGGTGCAGACTGGGTTCGGGCGCACGGGCAAGTGGTTCGCCATTGAGCACTGGGGAGTGGAGCCGGACATCGTGGCCACGGCCAAGGGGATCGCCTCCGGCATGCCCCTGGGGGCCATGATCGCTCGCAAGTCGGTGATGACGTGGGGACCCGGCGCGCACGCCAACACCTTCGGCGGCAACCCCGTCTGCTGCGCTGCGGCTATGGCCACCATCCGCATCATTGAACGGGATGGCCTGATGGAGAACGCGCGGCTCCAGGGCGAGCGCATGATGGAGGCCCTGCGGAGGATGCAGTCCCGGCACCCCAGCATCGGCGACGTGCGCGGCAAGGGCCTCATGGTGGGGGTGGAACTCGTCCTGGACCGGGAGAGCAAAGAGCCCGCCACCCACCTGCGGGACAACGTCATCTACGAATGCTACCTGCGGGGCCTCCTGATCCTGGGGTGCGGCGTGTCCACGGTCCGCTTCATGCCCGCGCTCAACATCTCCAGCGACCTGGTGGACGAGGGGCTGTCCATCTTTGACGAGGCCCTGACCGCCGTGGAACGGGAGGCAGGGCTTCTGGCCTGATAACCTCTCCCATCCCTCCAGCCCCCTTCCCCTCTCCGGGCCAGAGAGAGGGGAAGGGGGCAGGAAGGTCAAGGCTTCCGTGCCTGCCCAGGCAGGCTGCAGGCGTGGCTCTATACCACTGGCCGCTCTTTGCCCGGCACCTCGTGGCAGTGGCGACAGCGGGCCTCGTAGACCTCGCTCGCGCCCACGAGGATGACCGGGTCGTCCACCGAGGCCGGCCGCCCGTTGATCAGACGCTGGGTGCGGCTGGCAGGACGGCCGCACCGCACGCAGATGGCCTGGAGTTTGTCCACCTTCTCCGCCTGGGCCATCAGGAGGGGCATGGGGCCGAAAGGTTCCCCGCGGAAGTCCATGTCCAGCCCAGCCACGATGACCCGCACACCGCGGTCCGCCAGGGCCTCACACACCTGGGCGATCTCCCAGTTGAAGAACTGGGCCTCGTCAATGGCCACCACGTCGGTGTCGTCCTCCACCAACTCCAGGATCCGTTCCGCCCGGTCCACGGGGATGGCATCCCAGTGCATGCCGTTGTGGGAGGAGACCCGCTCCATGCCGTAGCGGTTGTCTATGCTCGGCTTGAAGACCTGGACCTTCTGACGCGCGATCTGCGCCCGCCGCACCCGGCGGATCAGTTCCTCCGTCTTACCGCTGAACATGCTCCCGCAGATGACTTCCACCTGGCCCAACGAGGGGTCCCGCATTGTCCTCCTCCCCTTGGTTCCGCAGGCAAACAGGGCAGCCGAATACAAAACGGAGGGGCGTTTCCCCTACGCCGCCCCTCCGCTTGCATAACCGACAGGCCCAGGGCTCATTCCCTGGCTTCCTCGTCCTCCTTCACCAGGACGACCGCCTTCGGGCGCTTGGGACGCGCCTTGCGCTGCTCTTCGGCCATGGCCTGCTTCTCTTCTTCAATTTCCGTCTTGCGCTCCAGCCGGCGGATGAAGCGATCCACCTGTCCGGCCGTGTCCACGATGCGCTGCTCGCCTGTGAAGAACGGGTGGCAGGCCGAACAGACGTCGGTGCGGATCACCGGCTTGGTCGCCCCGACGGTGAAGGTGTTGCCGTAGGCGCAGATGACCTTCGCCTCCGGATAGTACTTGGGATGGATATCCTTCTTCATCGTCCAACCTTCCTGAAAATGTCCAGGGGCAGGCTTCAGGCCGGCAGTTCGGGGTAGACGCTCACCCGCTTGCGGCCACCAGGAGCCCACTCAAACTTGACATAGCCGTCAATGGTGGCGAAGAGGGTGTAGTCGCGCCCCAGGCCCACGTTGTGGCCCGGCTTGATCTTCGTGCCGCGCTGGCGCACCAGGATCGTCCCAGCGCGCACTGCCTGCCCGTCGTACCGCTTCACGCCCAGCCGCTTGGACTCGCTATCCCGCCCATTGCGGCTGGAACCGCCACCTTTCTTGTGTGCCATCTCTCACCTCCTCCAAGGTTCAGGCCACGATTTCCTGGATGCGCAGGAGCGTGTAGGGCTGGCGGTGGCCCAATTTGCGCCGGTACCGCTGCTTGGGCCGGTACTTCATCACCAGCCGCTTCTTGTGCTTGCCCACGCCCACCACCGTGGCCCGCACCCGGGCCCCTTCCACCAGGGGACGGCCCACCAGCACCTCGCCCCCTTTGGAGACCAGGAGCACCCGGTCCAGTTCCACCTCTTCGCCGACGGCCAGGGGCATCCGCTCCACCCGCAGGGTCTGCCCCTCCGTCACGCGGTACTGCTTGCCCCCTGTCTCAATGACTGCGTAGGTCATGGGGATCCGCTCCTCCGTCATCTCCAAACCCCTCAGGGCCGCTCCTCCGGCCCAGAGGACCCTGGCTAGTCTGACAGGCCATTATACTTCCCCAGGCTTCCCTTGTCAAAGGCCACCGCCCCTTTGGGCAGCTCTTCCCGGTGCAGAGGGCACGCCGGGAGGCGTGCCCTACGGTCCACTTCCAACCCCACCCCCTGGGCCCCCTCCCCGCACGCGGGGAGGGGGCTGGGGGAGGGGTACTCAGAAGACCGTATTTATCAGAATCCTCTGTGGTCCAGCACTAGTCCGAAGCCGCCTCTCCCTCAAGTTCCAGGCACAGGCGCTCCACAAGGTCCGCCTCCGGCAACTCCATCGCCGCCAGCACGTCCTCCGGCCGCACGCTTCCCTGGGCGCCGGCGCGCAGGCGCAACCAGAGGCGGCATACGCCCTCCGCCGCGTCCTCCACCCGTGCCCCCAGCACCAGGGGGCGCAGGTCCAGGGCCTCCTCCCTGCCCCGCCGGACCCGACGCCAGGGCATGTGCTCCCGTGCCAGGAAATCCGCTACCCGGCGCTCCGCTTCCTCCCGCGCCTCTTTCCAGGGGACCGTCACCCGGACCTGTGCAGCCCGGACCAGGGATTGCAAAGAGGGCGCGCCCAGGGGCACCGGGACGCACTCCAGGAGCGAGAGCCCCTTCGGAAGGCTCTGCCTCACCGCCTGGAGGAACGCCTCCGGGTCCCATGGCACCTCCAGCCAGATGTCCACCAGTTCCCGAAGGCCGGCGTGGCCCACGGGCAGGGCCGCGGCGAAGGCAAGGCGGGGCTGGGGGTTGAACCCCTGGGTGTAGGCCACGGGGACGCGTGCCCGGCGCAGCGCCCGGTGCCACAGGCGCACCACATCCAGGTGCGAGAGGAAGCGCAGGTCCCCGGTCTGGGAGAAGGTCACCCGCAGCCTCTGGAGCGCCACCGCCTACGCCTCCTCACGCCGCCCAGGGGCAGGTTGGACATCGGCCGGGTTCCCCCGGCTGCCCAGCGGGGGGCAAGCCCAGGCAGCCACAGGCTCCAACTCCCGGAAGGCCGCGTTGACCCCGCACCCCACACAACCTGCGCGGCAGTCCGGGGTGACCTCGCCGACCAGGCCCCGCTGGTACTCCCGCCACAGGAAGCGCCTGGAAACCCCCGCGTCAATGTGCTCCCACGGCAGGAGTTCCTCAAAGGGGCGCGCCCGCAGGTAGAATGTCGGGTCCAGGCCCGCCCGCGCGAAGGCCTCCTGCCACCGCTCCACCTGGAACTGCTCCTGCCACCCGTCAAACCGGGCGCCGGCCCGCCACGCCTCCAGGATGACCGGCCCCAGGCGGCGGTCGCCTCGGGAGAGGATGGCCTCCAGCCACGTCTCGTGGGGGTCGTTCCACGTGAGGCGCACAGGCCCCTTGCGCAGCATCCGCCGCAGCAGGTCCTGCTTCCCGCGGATGTCCTCCTCCGCCGCCAGGGGGGCCCACTGGAAGGGCGTGTGGGGCTTGGGCACGAAGGTGGAGACGCCCACGTGCACGCGCGCCCGTCCGCCCATCTCCTCCCGGCCGATCGCCAGCACCTTCTTCACCAGGTGGGCGATGGCCTCCACGTCCTCCACCGTCTCGCCCGGCAGGCCGATCATGAAATACAGTTTGATGACCGGCCACCCCCTGCGGTAGACGAGGCGGGCGACCTCCAGGAGGTCCTCCTCGGGGATGGGCTTGTTGATAGCCTGGCGCAGGCCCGGCGTGGCCGCTTCCGGGGCGAAGGTCAGCCCCGTGCGCCGCCCGCCCTGGAGGGAGTCCACCAGGTCCACCGAGAAGGAATCCAGGCGCAGACTGGGCAGGGAGATGGAAAGGTGCTCTCCCGCGTAGCGGGCGCGCAGTGCCCCCACCAATTCCTGGATGCGGGAGTAATCGCTGGTGCTGAGGGAGAGGAGGGCCAGTTCGTCGTAGCCGGTGTGGGCCAGGACCTCCTCCACCGCCCAGAGGATTTCCTCCAGGGGCCGCTCCCGCACTGGCCGGTAGGTGAACCCGGCGTGGCAGAAGCGGCACCCCCGCGTGCATCCCCGCTGGATCTCCACCATGGCCCGGTTGTGCACAATGTCCACGTGAGGCACCACGAGGCGCGTGGGCGGAGGGGGCAACCGGGGTACCACCCGCTTGCGCACCCTGGCCGGCACGCCTGGTTCGGCTGGCTCCACCGCCCGCACTGTGCCGTCTGCGTGGTAGGAGACACGGTAGAGGCTGGGCACGTACACGCCGGGGATCGCCGCCAGCCGCCGCAGGAGGGCCTTCCGCGCCCCCGGGGCCCGCCGCTCCGGGAGCCACCGGGCCACCTCCCGCACCACCTCCACGGCGACCTCCTCCCCCTCCCCGATGACGAAGGCATCTATGAAGTCGGCCATCGGCTCGGGGTTGTAGGTCGCGCCGCCCCCAGCGATGACGATGGGATCCTCCCCACCCCGCTCCGCAGCGAGGAGGGGGATGCCCCCTAGGTCCAACACGTTCAGGGCGTTGGTGTAGAGTTGTTCATAGGGAAGTGAGATGCCCACCACATCAAAGGCGTGCAGGGGTCTGCGCGACTCCAGGCTGAAGAGGGGGAGCCTGGCGGCGCGCAGTTCCCGCTCCATGTCCACCCAGGGCGCGTAGACGCGTTCGGCCAGGATGTCCGGCTCCCGGTTCAGGACGTCGTAGAGGATGGCCAGCCCCAGGTTGGACATCCCGATCTCGTAGACTTCGGGGAAGACGAGGGCCACGCGCGCAGCCACCTGGTCCCAGGGCTTGACGACCTGGTTCCACTCACCGCCAATATAACGCCCGGGCTTCTCCACCCGGGCCAGGATGCGCGCGAGAAGCGCCTCTGGACCTTGCACGTTGGCCCCCCCATGTCATGCTTTTTGTGCAGGGAAGATTATAGCGTGGCGATGCAAGATGTCAACCGGGTGCGGGCGAGGGGGTGCGAACGGCCGGGGCGCTGAGGCTGTCTACAAACGGCACTCCATTGCCCCATCCGTGCAGGTGACGCGGGGCTGTCTCGTTTTCAAGAGGGGAGGCTATAACCACTCTTCCCGGCGCAGAGGGCACGCCAGGAGGCATGCCCTACGGTCTGATGACCTTGTGGTCCCATGCCGCGAGGTGAACCTCACCCTATCCCCTCCGCCTTCGGCGGGACCCCCTTCCCTCCGATGCGGGGAGGGAAGGGAGTGGGGGGATGGGAGAGGTCGGTCTTCCCGCGTCCCCGACTCACCAACACAAGATGCAACCGCAACGTGACGATCGCCAAGTTGCCCGCTCGCGCTTCTTGTGGTATAATATAGGTGAAACCTGGGGATGACAGGCTTCGACGGGGAAGGCTGGTCCTGGGTGGCAAGCCGAGGTGCTCTCTCCTCGTTAAACTGGGAGCACGGCCAATAAGTGCCAAGAACACTGCCAAGCCGGCATTTGCCTTCCCGAAGGTGGCCCAGCCTGCCATGGCTCTCGCTGCCTAATCGGGTAGCGCAAGTGCCCTGGTCACCAGAAGCGTGACCACGTCAGCCCACGCTGCTCCCTGCTGGGCGTGGGGCCTGGCGACATCACAGCGGGGCGCGGCAGGTCCGACGCCGATACGACCTGCCTAAGGCGGGGGAGCCCCCCGCATCGGCTGGCCGGCGCCGCATCCTGTCGGTCGGAGGCGGCCCCGGCGAGACCCCCATAGACCGACTACGCTTGTACAACCACCCAGGAGCGAATTCTCCGGACGCGGGTTCGATTCCCGCCATCTCCACCACGTGCCGGGCAGCGGGGGCGAGGGATGCTCCGCTGCCCTCGTGTTTTCCAGAAGGAGTCTGCCCATGTCCGGACAACCACCCCACCCCATCCTCGGCATCATCGGCGGCACGGGCCTCTACCAACTGGAGGGCCTGAAGCACCTGCGCCCCCTGGAGGTGGAGACCCCCTTCGGCCCGCCCTCCAGCCCCATCGTCCTGGGGGACCTGGAAGGACGCACCGTGGCCTTCCTCGCCCGCCACGGCGAAGGCCACCGCTTCCTCCCCCACGAGGTCAACTACCGCGCCAACCTCTACGCCCTCAAAGCCCTGGGGGTGGAGCGGGTCGTCGGCGTGACGGCCTGCGGCTCCCTGCGGGAGGAGATCGCCCCCGGCGACTTCGTCATCCCGGACCAACTTCTGGACTTCACCAGGCGCCGGACAGCCACCTTCTTCGGCGAGGGCGTTGCCGCGCACATCGCCTTCGCCGACCCCTACTGCCCGGACCTCTCCCGCTGGACCGCCGACGCGCTGGAGGCCGTCGGGGCGCGGGTCCACCGCGGCGGGACCTACCTCATCGTGGACGGGCCGCGCTTCTCCACCCGGGCCGAGAGCCGCCTCTTCCAGAGGTGGGGCGCGGACATCATCGGCATGACCGCCGTGCCGGAGGCCCAACTGGCCCGGGAGGCGGAACTCTGCTTCGTGAGCCTGGCCCACGTCACGGACTACGACTGCTGGCATGAGGAAGAGGAACCGGTCACCAACGAGATGGTCCTGCGCCGCCTGCGGGCCAACGTGGCCGTGGTCCGGCAGGCCCTTCCGCACCTGGTGCGGGCCCTCCCGGCGGAGCGGCGCTGTGCCTGTGGCTCCGCTCTGGCGATGGCCCTGGGCACGGCCCCCGAAGCCATCCCCCCCGAGGCGCGGGAGCGGCTGCGGCTGCTCCTGGGAAGGTACCTGTGATCTCACCCACCCCCGCGGCTGCTGCAAGACAGCCCGGGGTGAGGTCAGAACTGCACGTACTCCTCCTTGATGACCTCCGCCGGTTCCACCCGCAGCACCCGCAGCATCTCCGAGATCAGTTCGGCCTTGCGCAGGGCGTCGGCCTGGGACCAGGTGCGGCTCTTGATCTCCAGGAAGGTCCCCTCGCGGGGCGGCTGCCGCAGGCGGTCAAAGTTCAGGGCGAAGTCCACCCCGCGGAAGCGCACCCGGAACCGCCGCCGCCACTTGACCACCTCCTTCTCCCGGTCCGGGGCGAAGTACTCCCGGTAGAAGCGCAGGCTGTGGCGCGCCTCGCAGGTGAAGCGGGAGCGGCTCAGGATGACCAGGTTCTCGTACTCCCGCTCCACGGCCGGGCCCATGAGGGTCAGGGTGTACCGGGGCTGCACTGGGAGTTCCCGCCCCCAGATCCACTCGTCCTCGCTCTCGGTGACGACGACGTTGTCCTCCCGGTAGCGGATGCGCCCCTTCTGCGGGTCGTCAAAGAGGAAGTAGGTGTCGTACTGCTCCCGCAGGGTGTGCTTCACCACCTCAAAGTCCGGCTCCACCCACAGGCGCGCCTCCACCACGGAGCGGTCGGGGATGCGCACCTTGATCTGGACCTCAAAGGTCTCCGCCCGTTCCAGGCCGCCGAGGGCCAGGAGTTTATCCAGCAGGCTCTGTTCCCGCTGGCTGAGGAACTCGTTCTCCCGGGCGGCGATCTCCCGCGCCGTCCGCACGATCTCGCCCACCTCCAGGGAAAGGACCTCTCGGTCCCGCATCAGCCAGCGGCCGTCCACCAGGACGTGGCGCACATCCTCCCCCTTGGCGGCGTAGACGAGGGCCGAGTAGACGTTGTTGGGGGAGAGGCGGAAGAGAGGCGTCAGGTGCGGCCGGTCCAGGTCCACCACGGCGATGTCGGCCTGTTTGCCCACTTCCAGGGAGCCGATGCGGTCGGCCAGACCCAGGGCCCGGGCTCCACCGATGGTGGCGAGGGCCAGCGCCTCCCGCGCCGGGACCAGGGTGGGGTTCCCGCCTGTCCCCTTGGGCAGGAGCGCGGCCAGGCGTGCCTCCTCCAGGAGGTCCAGGTCGTTGTTGCTCCCCGCGCCGTCGGTGCCCAGGCCCACGGCGATGCCCCGCCGGAGCATTGCGTCCAGGGGGGCGATGCCGCTCGCCAGTTTCAGGTTGCTCGTCGGGTTGTGGGCCACGCCGACACCGCGCCCCGCCAGGAGGTCCAGGTCTTCCTCTTCCACATGGACGCAGTGCGCGGCCACCGTACGGGCACGGAAGACCCCGACGCGGTCCGCCCAGGCCACAGGGGACGCGCCGAACTCGCGGCGCGCGTCCTCCACCTCCTGGGCCGTCTCCGCCAGGTGGATGAGGAGAGGCACGCCGTGGGCCAGGGCCAGGTCCGTGGCCTCCTCCAGGATCTCCCGCGTGCAGGTGTAGAGGGCGTGGGGTGCGACTGCGGGCGTGACCCGCGGGTGGCCCTGCCAGCGCTCCAGGAACTCCCGGGCGTAGAGAAGGCTCTGGTCGTAACTGGGGGCGTCGGGCGTGGGGTACTTCATCAGGGTCTCCCCGCAGACGGCGCGCAGGCCTGCCCGCTCCGCCGCCCGGGCCACAGCGTCCTCAAAGTAGTACATGTCGCAGAAGCAGGTGGTCCCGGAACGGATCATCTCCACGCAGGAGAGGAGCGTCCCCCACCAGCAGAACTCCTCGTCCACGAACTCCCGCTCCACCGGCAGCATGTAGCCGTTGAGCCAGACGTCCAGGCGCAGGTCGTCGGCCAGGCCGCGCATGAGACTCATGGGGGCATGGGTGTGGGCGTTCACCAGGCCGGGGATGACCGCCTTGCCGCGGCAGTCCACCTGCTCGGCGCGGGGGTGGGCCCGCAGCACCTCCTCCGCCGGGCCGACAGCGACGATGCGGTCCCCG
>JBMFPD010000054.1:0-14414 GCA_049969295.1 Anaerolineae bacterium
TCCACCGTCCGCAGTGGGTCGGGCGCGCCGGGCACTTCCCTGGGCGCGAGGACGTCCACCGCCAGGGTGTCTGGCAGGTCAAAACAGGCCTCTTCCGTGCCGTAGGGCACACAGAACCTCGCCATAGGCATGCTCTCCTTGTCCAGGGGGTGCTGGGGGCTCCCAGCGCCCCCTCTGCCTACCGGATGTACCGGACCAGGAAGTCTATGTCCTCGTCCCGGCGCTCGTACATCCGCTGGACGGCCTGCTCCGGCGTCAGGCCCTCGTGGATGAGGCCGTTGATGGCCACGGCCACAGCCCGCGGGTCCTCGGGGCCGGGGAAGAGGACGTTGCGCCCCACCATCGCCCCCCGCACGTTCTCGCCGGCCTGCAGGCCGTAGTGGAAGGCCTGGATGATGGGGACCGGGTCCTGGCGCGACTCCCCACCCAGCATCAGCAGGGGGAGGGTGGTGGCCATGGTCACCCGCTCGTAGTTCTCGATGACCGGGACCTTGAGCCAGGTGTAGCGGGAAGCCGACCCCAGGGCCGCCGCCACGCTCACCAGGCGCACCAGCTCCTCCACGGTGTAGTTGGCCACGTACTTCCCGTTCTCGTATTTCATGGGCAGGGGCTCCACGAAGGGGACCAGGCCGTACTCGTTGAGTTCGTTGACCGCCTGGGAGCAGTACCAGATGGTGTCCAGGGTCCGAGGGTCGTCCCGCACCACGCGGAACATCATCTTGCCGCCGTCCAGGCGCATGGCGGCCATCTCCTCGGCGGTGTAGTTGGTGAAGCGGTCGTCAATCTCCCCAGCCACGCCTGCCACGCCGCCCCGCTGCATGCATCCCACCAGGACCTTGCCGTCCAGGAAGGAGGGCCCGCCGCCCTGCTGCACCAGGTAATCCACGATGAACAGGTCGTCTATGATGTCCGGCGGCCCCATGACCCCGTCAAACTCGGTGCTGGTGATGACCCTCAGGACGCGGCCCAGGTACTCCTGGCGGTTGCCCATGAGGAGCGGATCGCCCCCTGACGCGGTCACGCCCCGCGCGGGGTGGTCCGTGGCGATGATGAGGAGGCGGCCATCGTAGGTCAGGCGGGGGCGCCGGCGCCGCGCCTGGGCCATCTCCTCCACCACCTCAGGGCGCTCCACCCGCACCTCGGTGATCTTGCGGAAGATCCGCTTGGGGAAGAACTTCTCCAGGTCAAACCGATACCCTTCAGACATGTGGAACAATCCTCCTCCAGATGTTCAGAGTCCTTTCACAGGCAAAGTTTGCCATGCGGCACGCCAGTGCCGCCAATCCGTCCCTGCAACCCGCGGACAGCCCCCACCTAGGCAGGCACAGGGCCTGCCTTGCGAGGGATGAGAGGTGAGGACACTCACCCTTCCTTCCAGGCCGGGGCCTTCTTCGCCACCATGGCTCTCTTCAGGCGCACGTGCTCCGGCAGAGGGTCGCCCACGAGCGGCAGGGCATACTCCACGAAGGCCCGGGTGGGCAGGTTCCCCTCCTCGTTGATGAACTCCGGGGGCATGTGCTTCTCGGCGTTGGCCACGTCCTCCAGCCGGGCCAGGCCGGTGGTGCAGCGGTAGCCCGGCCCCTCCAGGCGCTCCAGGGTGACCATGAAGCCGCTTTCGCCGGCCAGCATCTTCTCCACGGCCACGCGGCCCACCAGGTACGCCTCGTCCAGGTCCACCCGGGAGGGCGAGAGGCTGGACGAGCGCTGGAGCGTCCCCGGCCGGTTGACGCGCGCCTTAAGGCCCAGTTCCCGCGTCACCAGGTCCTGCAGGTACACGCCCACGCCAAGCCCCAGGGCCACCGTCTGGTGGCCGAAGGCGTCCGTCTGCAGGCGCCCGACCTTGGCAGCGATGAGGTTCCCCTCGGCGTCCCGGATCCCCTCCGAGACCACCACCATCGCGTGGCCGACCGCTTCGTGGACCCGTTTGACGTCCTCCAGGAACTTCGCCTCGCTGAACGGACGCTCCGGCAGGTAGACCAGGTGGGGCGGGTCCATCTCGTCCCGCTTGCCCAGGACGGAGGCTGCGGCCAGCCAGCCCGCGTGTCGGCCCATCGTCTCCAGAATGGAGACGTCCTCAAAGGTTTCCATAGAGGCCAGGTCCCGGCCGGCGTCCATGGTGGAGATGGCCACGTAGCGCGCCGCGCTGCCGAAGCCGGGCGTGTGGTCCGTCAGGGCCAGGTCGTTGTCAATGGTCTTGGGGACGCCCATGACGCGCAGTTCGTACCCCGTCTCTGCCGCCAGTTTGGCCACCTGGTAGGCGGTATCCATGGAGTCGTTGCCCCCGATGTAGACGAAGTACCGCACGTTGTGGGCCCGGAAGACCTCCAGGATGCGCTCGTACTCGGCCGGTCCCAATTTGTGGCGGCAGGACCCGAGGGCCGCCGCAGGGGTCCCCACCAGGCCCTGGAGCACGTGGGGGTCCTCCTGGGCGAGGTCCACCAGTTCCTCCTTCAGGGCTCCCTCAATGCCGTGCCAGAGGCCCAGGACGGCGTCAAACTCGGCCTGGTGCAGGGCTGTCTCGGCCACACCGGCCAGGCTGGCGTTGATGACGGCCGTCGGCCCTCCAGACTGGCCCACCACCAGTGCACCTCTCAACCGTTTCCTCATAAATTCTCCTCCGACAAGCCGGTATGTTCGGTAAGGCACGCCTCCTGGCGTGCCAAAGACGTCACGCTCCAAGCGCGACCTACACTGCCCCCAGTGCCAAAGACGTCACGCTCCAAGCGTGACCTACGCTGCCCAGTAGGGCACGCCTCCTGGCGTGCCAAAGAGGTCACGCTGCAAGCGTGACCTACTGCCCCTGGGCAGGCACAGATCCTGCCCTAGCGCCTCTTCTTCACCTGCGCGAGGATGGGCAGGGCCCAGTCCAGGTCCAGGGCCCGCAGGGTCTCCTCCTTCGGAAAGCCTTCTTCGTCCCAACCGGCCTCCTGGTAGTACGTCTGCACCGCCTGCCGGAACCCCTCGGGCGAGAGGTGGTTCCCCTCCCTCGGCCCCGAGACGATGGGCTGGAACATCCGCTGCGGGAGGGCATCGTCAGCCCGGGTCATCCCCTCCCGCAGGTTGAAGAGGCGGCTCAGGGCCGTGTGGCGGTCCTTGACCCGGAGGAGGTCCTCCAGGCTCAGGTCCCAGCCAGTGCTTGCCTGGACCAGGTCCACCAGTTCCGGGAGCGTCAGGGGACCGACGGGTTGGGCGCAGAAGATGCACATCGCCAGGGAGTTGAAGAGGCCCCACAGGCGCTGGAGGCGGTGGAAGGCCCTGGCCTTGCGCTGGCTGAGTTCATCCACGGGCATGGTCTCGTGGACGCCCAGGAGACGGAAGGTCTCAAAGGCTTCGGTGACCTTCTCCAGTTGGACGTCGTGGGGGGCCTCCACGTGGTCAGCCCCGGTGGGCGAGAGGCTGAAGGCGAGGGCCAGGCTTGCCCGGACGCGGGGCTCGTGCATGGGGAACTCCTGCCCCCGGGCGTGCATGGCAAAGGCCTCGGCCTCCGGGCCGAGGCGGTGCGCGAAGCGCGCCACGCCCTCGCCCAGGAGGCGGCCGAACCCCTCGCGCCGGCCGATCCGTTCCACCAGCGCGACCATGGCCTCGGCATTGCCGAAGCGCAACTCCAGGCCGTCCGTCCGCTCCGGCCCGATAAGGCCACGCTCGTAGCACTCCATGGCGAAGGCGATGGTCACTCCCGTGGAAATGGTGTCCAGGCCCAGCCTCTGGCACAGTTCGTGGGCCTTGCAGACCGCCGCCAGGTCGTCCACCCCACAGCAGGAGCCCAGGGCGGCGATGGTCTCGTACTCCGGGCCGCCGTACATGGGGTCCACCTGGTAGGGGCCCTCGTCAATGCGGACCTCCCGTTTGCAGGCCA
This sequence comes from Anaerolineae bacterium, assembly GCA_049969295.1. Taxonomy (GTDB): domain Bacteria; phylum Chloroflexota; class Anaerolineae; order DTPP01; family DTPP01; genus DAOTYM01. Next base: position 3,857 of record JBMFPD010000054.1, read on the forward strand.
CGGCGCAGGCCCAGCAAGTGCCCCGGCCCACCAGGTAGGTATCCCGCAGCCGCTCCCCGGAGATGCGCTCTGCGCCCTCAAAGGCGCTGGTCTGGAAGTTCCGCGTGGGCAGCATGCCGCTCAGGCTGAGGGGCACGACCCCGCGGGCCGTGCCCAGGTCGTGGAAGGAGCCGGGTTCCCGCGGGATGCGCCCCGCGACGGTGCGGGCCAGGTTCCGCACCTTCTGGGGGTCATGGAGGGGCACCGCGCCCTCCCCCCGCACCGCCACCGCCTTCAGGCGCTTGGAGCCCATCACCGCGCCCAGGCCGGTGCGGCCGTTGACATGGCGCAGTTCGTTCAGGATGCAGGCGTAGCGGACTCCCCGCTCGCCGGCCGGGCCGATGAGGGCGATCCTCGCCTGAGGGTCTCCCACTTCCTCGCGGATGGCCTCCTGGGCTGGCCCCGTCTCCAGGCCCCAGAGGTGGGAAGCCTCGCGCAGTTCCACCTGGTCGCCGTGGATCCAGAGGTAGACCGGCCTAGGGGCCACCCCCTGGACCACCAGGGCGTCGTACCCCGCTTGGCGCAGTTCGGGGGCCCACCACCCGCCGGCCTGGGCCTCGGCGAGGCCCCCCGTGAGAGGCGACTTGGCCGAGATGTTGAAGCGGTTTGTGCCGGAGACGGGCACCCCTCCCAGGAGGCCGGGGGCAAAGACCAGTTGGTTGGTGGGGCCCAAGGGGTTGACCCCTGCCGGCATCTGCCGCAGGAGCCACCAGAGGCCCAGGGCCGCGCCGCCCAGGTACTGGCGTGCCACATGTTCGGACAGCGGCTGCACCTCCACCTCTCCGGCTGTCAGGTCCACCACCAGGATGCGGCCACGGAAACATCCGGATGCCATATCTTCCTCCATGTTGCGGGTGCTCAGGGCAGACGGGTTCTTCATCCTCCGGGAATCGGGGGGACCAGGTCCAGGCGGTCCCCATCCCGGAGGGGGGTCTCTTCCGAAGCGAACTGGCGGTTCACCACGGTGGTGAAGACCTCATTGGAAGGAACGCCGAGCCGGGCCATGACCTCAGCCACGGTGGTCTCTTCGGGCAGTTCCAGTTCCAAAGGGGAGACGCCGCCGCAATAGCGCAGAAGACCTCCGTGCACGTGGACGATGACCTTCACTGCCTCCACCTCCAGGAAGGGCTCGGAACGCCCCGCAGATCGGTGCCGGTGGCGTTCTTTGTTGCACTTAGTGAAATTAGATTTCGCAGGAATTATACCACACCCCCTCGGCCGCTGTCAACGTCCTGCGTTCCGAGTGCAGGGCTGACTCATCATATAGAACTCTGACGGCCTTCTGGCGTGGCAGACTGTAGGGCACGCCTCCTGGCGTGCCCTCTGCGCCGGGAAGAGCGGTTCTAGCCTCGCCTTTTGTAAAGACGAGACAGCCCTGGCCTCGGGGCCGGGCGGGTCTTGCCCAAAACGGCAAGGTGTGCTACACTTGTCCTGACCGCCCCTGTAGCTCAGAGGAGAGAGCAGCGGTTTCCTAAACCGCGTGTCGGGGGTTCGAGTCCCTCCAGGGGCGCCTCTGCCGGGCCCACCGGGACCCAAACGAGGCCCGGACGGGTTCGGCCGCACTTTCCTTGGGGGGAATGCAGAGATGACGCAACAAGGACAGACATCCACATCTCTCGCGCCCGGAGCCCTCAAAACCTGGTTCCTGGAGACGCGGCCCCAGTTCCTCCTCCTCTCCGTGGTCCTCGGCCCCATCGGCGCAGCCGTCGCCTGGTACGAAGGGACGCTGGATTGGGGCGCCCTCCTCCTCTCCTGGGTGGGCGTCATCCTGGCCCACGTGGCGGTCAACGTCCTCAACGACTACTTTGACTGGAAGAGCCAGTTGGATTTCCGCACCCGGCGCACCCCCTTCAGCGGCGGGAGCGGCATCCTCCCCGCCGGCCTGCTGGAACCGCGGAAAGTCTACTGGCTGGGCGTGGGGATGCTGGCCATAGACGCCATCATCGCCCTTTACTTCTGCCTGACCAAAGGGTGGGGCCTGTTGCCGGTGGTCCTCCTGGGTGGGGCCTTCGCCTACTTCTACACCCCCTACCTCTCCCACTGGTCCGTGGGAGAAGTGGCAGCCGGCCTGGGCCTGGGCAGCCTCGTGGTCCTGGGGGCCTACTTCGTCCAGACTGGGACCTACGCCTGGTCGGCCGTGCTGGCCTCCCTGGGGCCGGGCTTCCTCACCGCCAACCTGCTCCTCCTCAACGAGTTCCCGGACGTGGAGGCCGACCGGAGCGTGGGCCGGCGCAACCTGGTGATGGGCCTGGGCCCTGTGGGAGCAGCCCGCCTCTTCACCGCGCTCCTCCTTGGCACCTACGCCAGCGTGATCCTCGGCGTGGTCCTGGGCCTGATGCCGCTGGGGACCCTGGTCGTCCTCCTCACCCTGCCCCTGGCCCTCCAGACCATCCTCGGCGTGCAGGCCCACCTGCGGGGCGAGGCTCCCATAGAGCCCGCCCTGGGGAGCAACGTGATGACCATCCTCAGCACCGACCTCCTCCTCACCCTGGGCTACCTCCTCTCGGGGTTCCTCGGGTTGTGAGGCATGAGTGCAGACGCGGCATCCCCTCCCCGGCCCGGGCCTGAAGCAGGGCCCCGGCCCCTCCCCCGCGGGGATGCCGCCATCGCCGCGCTCGTGGGGTTCGTGCTGGGGGCACTCTACGTCCGGACCCTCGCCCCCACGGTCCTCGCCGCCGACGGGGGCGAGTTCCAGTTCGCCGCGTACCTGGCCGGGATCGCCCACCCCACTGGCTACCCCCTCTACCTGATCCTGGGGTGGGCCTGGTCGCACCTCCTGCCGGTGGGCGACCCGGCCTTCCGCATGAACCTCTTCTCCGCCGTATGGGCCGCCCTGACGGTGGGGGCGCTTTATCTCCTCGCCCTCTACCTCCTGCGCCGGATGCACATCCTGGACCTCTGCCCCTCCCTGGCCCAGCCCGTCGCCGCCCTGGCCGCCGTCACCTTCGGCGTCTCCCGCATCTTCTGGAGCCAGGCCGTGGCCGCCGAGGTCTACTCCCTGCACGCCTTCCTGACCGTCCTCGTCCTCTTCCTGGCCCTGGCCTGGGATGGGGCGAGAGGCTCTCAGCGGGAGCGCCTGGCCACTGCTCTGGCCCTGGCGGTGGGCCTGGCCCTTGCCCACCACGGGACCTCTCTGCTCCTCCTCCCGGGGCTGGCCGCCTACGCCTGGCTGCAGGGCGCTTCCACCCGGCACCTCACCAGGGGCCGCGCCGCGCGGCTCCTCGCCTGTCTGGCCCTGCCCCAACTCCTCTACCTGTACATCCCCCTGCGGGCCTCTCACACCCCTTACCTCTCCCTCCCCTGGGACCCCGATGGCCCACCCCTGCGCCTCTACGAGAACACCTGGCAGGGGTTCCTGGAGTTCCGCCTGGGCAAGATGTTCGCGGGCGAACTGCGCCTCGGCCCCGAAAGCCTGGAGCGCCTGGAGGCCACCGGAACGCTCCTCCTGGACCAGTTCACCCCTGTCGGCGTCGCGCTCGGCCTGGCGGGGCTCCTCTTCCTGGCGTGGAGGCGGGAGCATGCCCTCCTCGCCCTGACCGCCCTCCTGTACCTGGCCCAGGCCGGCTTCAACCTGGTCTACCAGATCGGCGACATTGAGGTCTTCTACATCCCCACCTACCTCGCCTTCGCCCTGTGGATGGGGGTGGGCACTGGGGGTCTTCTGGACCTCGCCCTGCGCCGGGCCTGGCCGCGCCACGCCTCCTCCGAAGGGGAAACGCGCTCCCGGCCCGTCGGTCCCCCTTACCGGTGGCTGGGCTCGGTCCTCCTCCTGCCCCTCGTCAGCCTGCCGGGGTTCCTGGCGTGGGAGAACGTGCTCCAGGTGGACCTGAGCCAGGCCCTCGCGCCCCGGGAGGGTTGGGAAGCCTTCCTCGCCGCGGACCCACCCCAAGGGGCCATCGTGGTGAGCAACGACCGCAACGAGATCATGCCCCTCTGGTACCTTCAGTACGTGGAGGGCCGACGTCCAGACCTGACAGGAGCCTTCCCCCTCCTGACCCAGGAGCCCCGGTTTGCCCACCTCGGCCGGGTGTTGGAGGCTGCCCTGGAGACCGGGCGGCCAGTGGTCCTGGCCAAGGCGATGCCCGGGCTGGAGGTCCGCTTCCGGGTGGAGGAGCGGGACGGCTACTGGCTCGTCACGGGGCCGGTGGCCTTCCCGGAGGACGCCACCCCCTTGGATGGAACCCTGGGCGGACGCCTGGCCCTCCTGGGCTGCCGCCTCGCCCCGGAGATCGCTGCACGGGGCTCTGACCTGGAGGTGACCCTCTACTGGAAGCCGCGGCTCCCTCTGCAGGGAGATTACACCACCTACGTCCACCTGGTGGGCCCAGGAGGGGAGCGCATGGCAGGGAGCGACCACCGTCCAGGGGGTGTCTACTACCCTACGTCCCTCTGGGAGCCGGACGACGTCCTGGAGGACCAGCACCGGCTGGCCCTGCCCCCTGACCTCCCTTCGGGCCCCTACCGCCTGCGTGTCGGCGCGTACCTCTACCCCCAGATGACGGAGTTGGGAGAGCCGCTGTGGGTCGGGGAAGTGACGGTGCGCTGAGCCGCACCGGAGGGCTCTACGCGCTGGTCTGCACCCTTCCCCAGGCGGTCACTCTCCCGGTGGGCCACCTGGGCGAGGTGGCTTTCCCCGCCGGCTGGTACGTCTACGTGGGAAGCGCACGGGGGCCGGGGGGATTCAGGGCCCGTGTGGGCCGCCATCTGCGGCGCGCCAAGCGGGTCCGCTGGCACGTGGACCGGCTGCTCGCCTGGGCTGAGGTGCGGGAGGTCTGGGGAAAGGCCGGAGAGGTACCGCGGGAATGCACCTGGGCCACAGCCCTGGCCCAGGCTCCAGGGGCTTGCCGCTGGCCCCCGGGCTTCGGCGCTTCCGACTGCCGGTGCAAAGGCCACCTCATCGCCCTCCCGGAAGCACCCGCGGCCGAGGCCTTCCGCGCCCTCGGGGCAGAGCGCCTATGGCCCCAGGACTGCACCCCAGAGGATTTTGACAATACGCTCTTCTGAGCACCTCTCCCCACGCTGCGGGGTGGGTTGGAAGGCGCACGGCCGTGCGCCTCTACCAGACGGAAGGCCCCCTTGCCTGGAGAGCAGCATGTCTCTGCCCTCCTGTCCCCCGATTTGACGCAAGGCCGCGCCTCGCGTAGAATGGACCTGCCGCCGAGTGCCCCTTTCCCCACAACGGAGGGCTTGCACATGACACACGATGCGCCGTTTGACTGGGTGATCGCCCACGCGACCATTGTGGACGGTACAGGGCGGAAGCCCTTCCACGGGCACGTGGGCCTTCGGGATGGCCGTATCGCCGCCGTAGTGACCACGGGCGACCCTCCTCCAGGCCGGCAGACCTTTGACGCCACAGGGCTGGCCCTGGCCCCGGGCTTCGTGGACTGCCACTCCCATGCCGATTTCATCCTGCCCCTGGAAGACCACGGTTCTATCCTGGCCCCCCTCCTCCTGCAGGGGGTCACCACCCTCATCACCGGGAACTGTGGCTTCTCTCCCGCGCCGGTCACGGACATCTCCCGCCCCCTGGTGGTGGAGAACGCCCACACCCTCCTGGACCGCCCCTTCCCCTCCCCGTGGAACTCCCTGGGCGAGTTCCTGGACCACCTGGAGCGCCAGGGCGTGGCTTTCAACACAGGGCTCCTGGTGGGCCATGGCGCGGTGCGCGCCGCGGTCATGGGGACCCGGCCCGACGCGCCCACGCCCGAGGAACTCCGGGCCATGCAGGACCTGGTCCGTCAGGCCCTGCGGGAGGGAGCCCTGGGGCTCTCGGCCGGGCTGGCCTACGCGCCAGGGGTGTTCGCCCGCAACGAGGAACTGGCAGCCCTCCTGCACGTCGTCGCCGAAGAGGGAGGCCTCTTCACCGTCCACGGACGGGCCTACAGTTGGGTCTCGGCCTTCTACTCCCCCATGATCGTGGGCACGCCCCACAACGTGCGCTCCACCCGGGAACTCCTGGACCTGGCCCGTCAGGCCAGGGTCCCTCTGCAACTTTCCCACCTCATCTTCGTCGGCCGGCGGACCTGGCGCACCCACCGCACCGTCCTCCAGGACATCCACCGCGCCGTGAACGAGGGCGTCAACGTCGCCTTTGATGCCTTCCCCTACACGGTGGGCAATTCCACCATCAGCGTGGTCTTCCCCGAGTGGTTCCTGAACGGCCTGGAGAGGAACCTGCACGACCCCAGGGCCCTCCGCCGGCTGGAGCGGCAGATCACCATCCTGCGCTGGACCCTGGGGATGGACTACGACGACATCATCCTCCTGTGGGCGCGGGACCCGTCCCTGGCCGACCTGGAGGGCCTGGACTTCGGAACCATCGCCCGGCGGCTGGGGATGTCCAAGTTCCAGGCCTACATCCACGTGGCCCGGGCCAGCGAGGGCCAGGCAAGGATCCTCCTGGGGACCTATTCAGGGGACGAGACGCACGAGGAGGCCCTGCAGGCAGTCCTCGCCGACCCTCTCTGCGCCTTCATGACCGACACCATCCTGACCCGCCAGGGGAGCCACAACCCGGCTTCCTTCGGGACCTTCCCCCGCGTCCTGGGACGCTACAGCCGGGACCTGAGGCTCTTCCCCCTGGAGGAGGCCGTGCGGCGCATGACCGACTACCCCGCCCGCCGCTTCGGGCTGGAGGGGATAGGGCGGGTGGCCGAGGGGTACTGGGCCGACCTGGTGGTGTTCAACCCCAAGGCCATCGCCGATCGCACCACCCTCCAGAAGCCGGACGTGCCTCCCGCCGGGGTAGAGGCGGTGTGGGTCTCCGGGCACCTCGTCGTCCGGGGTAGCCAGGTAGTGGACGCGGGCAAGCACGGGCGGGTCCTGCGCCGCACCGGGTGAACAACCCCTCGGGGCCAGCCATAGGAAGGGGCGTGAGATGCAGCGCACAGAAGACCTCCTCAGCACCCTGGAGGGAGTGGCGGTCCTCCTCTTCTTCCTCCAGGCTGTACGAGTCCTCTTCTCCAGGCTCTTCGGCGTCCTTTACGACGCCCTCTTCGTGGGGCCCTTCTCCCTCACGGCGGCGGCCATCCTCCTGCTGGCGTTCCTCGCCTTCCTGGCCCCCTTGGGCGTGCCGAGGGGCGGCCCCAGGTGGGTCCCCTGGGCGGCGGCGCTGGCCGTCTTCCTGGGGCGCGTGGCCCTCACCCCGGACTGGCCCCCTCTCCGCCTGGCGGCGAGCCTGGCCGTGGTAGCCGCTGGCAGCGTCTACATGGCGACCACGCTCCCCGTGCAGCCCCGCAGGGGGTTCCACCTGCTGGTGCTGGCGCTTGCGGCAGAGCAGGTCCTCCGCGCCGCGGGGAACACTTTTGACCCCTCTCTGAGGTCGGGCTGGCTGTGGGGGCAGGTGGCGGTCTCCCTCCTCCTCGTGCTGGGGACGTGCTGGTGGCGCCGGATGCCGGGGCCTGTCCCCCTGGGGCCGCCGGGCCAGGTGGACCCTGTGGGGGGCTTTGCCTTCGGCGCGTTCCTCTTCGTGGAGGTATCCCTCCTGGCCCTGCCCAATGCGGTGGCCCGCTGGACAGGGATGGATTACACCGTGGCGGTCCCCCTCGTGCTCCTGGTCACGCTGCTCCCCCTGTTGCCAGGCGTGCGGGTGCTCGCACCGGCCACGGAGGGGCGGGCCGCGAAGGCGTGGGGGGCGTTCTGCATCGTCCTGACGCTCCTGGGGCTGGCGCTGGGGCACTTCCTGCGGGGCGGCCTGGGCCTCATGGGGCTCCTGGCCGCGCAGGGGTTCCTGGTGGCTGCCCAGGACCGGGTGGCCGTGCCGAGAGAGCGGCGCAGCCTCACCGGGGTGTGGATCGCCCTGGGGCTTCTGGCCTTCGTCATCCTCAACTACGCCTACGCCTTCGCCTTCACGTACCCCTACACCCTCCCCTCCTTCCGCGGGGCTGGCCTGCCCATCCTCCTGGCGGCGGCCCTCCTGGCCTCCTGGCCAGGGCTCCGGCCGGTCCCGCTGGAGGCGCTGGAGGTGCCGCCCCGGGGCCGTGCCCTGGCCTGGGCAGGCGCGGCCCTGGTGGTGGGCCTCTCCCTGGTGCTGGCCCTGCCCCCCAAGCCGGCCCCGAAGGAACCCCCGGCCACCCTGCGGGTGGCGACGTACAACATCCATTACGGCTACAACGGCCATTGGAACTTCACCCTGGAGGAGATAGCCCGCACCATAGAGGAGAACGGGGTGGACGTCGTGGCCCTCCAGGAAGTGGATGCGGGGCGCATCACCTCCTACAGCGTGGACGATGCCCTCTGGCTGGCGCGCCGGCTGGGGATGGAGGCCGTCTACCAGCCCACCATTGAGCACCTGACTGGCATCGGGCTCCTCACCCGCGTCCCCCTGGTCTCCGCGGAGGGGAAGCTCCTGACGAGCCGGGAAGAGCAGACGGCCATCATCGGCGCGCAGTTGCGCACAGCGGGAGGCCGGGTCAACGCCTTCGCCATCTGGCTGGGCCTGACGCCGGAAGAGCGGGCGACGCAGGTGGACGAGGCCCTGGCCTTCATCCGCGGGTGGGAGGGGCCAGCGGTCTTCGGCGGCGACTTCAACTCCACGCCGGGGTCGCCCACCTACGAACGGATCGCAGCAGAGGGGTTCGTGGACCCCTTTGTGGTGCTCCACCTCCCGCCCCTGCCGACCTCGCCGGCCGAGGGCCCTGAGGAGCGGATAGACTTCGTCTGGGTGCGGGGGCTCCGGCCCCTGAAGGCCTGGGTGCCCGAATCCCTCGCTTCGGACCACCGCATGGTGGTGGTGGAGATAGCCGCAGATTGAAATGTTGGCGGATCGTGCTATACTTGGAGCGGGGAAGGGAAGCGGACAGGCTGCCGGGCATGTCGGGGGGTGAAGAGCGCGGTGCGAAAGGTGCGAATTTCTCCGCAGTTTGATCCGGAGGCCGATCTCGTCCTCTTTGAGGGCGATTGCCGCGACCTGCTCGTGACCATTCCAGACGGCTTTGTCAAACTGGTGGTGACCTCGCCACCGTACAATCTGGGCAAGCCATATGAACAGCGCATGGAACTGGATGAGTATGTACGGCAACAGCGCGAGGTCATTGAAGAATGCGTCCGCGTGCTGGATGAGAGGGGAAGCATCTGCTGGCAGGTGGGCAACTACGTGAGGGACAGCGAGATCGTCCCTCTGGACATCCTCTTGTACCCTGTGTTCGCCGATCTGGGATTGCACCTGCGCAACCGTATTGTCTGGCACTTCGGCCACGGACTGCACGCCTCAAAGCGCTTTTCGGGCCGGTACGAGGTGATCCTATGGTTCACCAAGGGTGACGAGTACACCTTCAACCTGGACGCGGTGCGTGTGCCTCAGAAGTACCCCAGGAAACGGTACTACAAAGGCCCCAAACGGGGCCAGTTTTCGGGCAACCCCCTGGGGAAGAACCCCTCGGACGTCTGGGAAATCCCCAACGTGAAGGCCAACCACGTGGAGAAGACTATCCACCCCTGCCAATTCCCGGTGGAACTCATTGAGCGCCTGGTGCTGGCCCTGACGGACGAGGGGGACTGGGTCCTGGACCCCTTCATCGGGGTGGGGACGACGGCCATCGCGGCCTTGATGCACGGCCGAAGGGCCATGGGCGCAGAGATCGTGCCAGAGTACGTGGAGATAGCCAAAGAGCGCATCCGTCTGGCAGAACGTGGCGAGTTGCGGATCCGCCCTATGGACCGGCCCATCTACGATCCCAGCACCCCCAGAGATCTCGTGCCCCCGAAAACGGTGTACCTTGGCGAAAGCCCCATACGCCTTCGCCTCTTTGAGGAGCCGGGGGAATACCCCGAGGAGCAAGATAGTCCATGAGAGTGGTGTATGAATACTCGCACCTCGGCGGCTCAGAGATCCTCCAGGTGCGCTATCCAGAGTGCGAGCAGGACATCTACGAGGTGATCGCCTCTGTCTCGGCCCACAGGACGAAGGTTAGCCGGGAAAAGACCAAACAGGGGAAGTCCCTCTATTCACCCCGAGAGATGAACAGGCAGTTTCGGGAAGCGTTCCGTTCCCGCGGCTACCGAGAACTCCGCGATGTGTATACCATCACCCTCCCCAACAGCCAGAACGTGATTCCAGGAGCCTTCAAGCAGATTGATTTCGTGAAAGATAGAGTCCTCATTGAGGTTCAGTTCGGAAAGTACGCGTTCATGTTCTACGACCTGGCCAAGTTTCAGTACTTCTTCAACGAATACAAGGCGGATGTCGGGGTGGAGATCGTGCCCTGCCATGCCCTGCAGAGAGAAATGTCCAGCGGCGTTTCCTACGGAGAACAGTTAGTCTACGATAGAGAGGCTCCGAAGGCACTTCCCTGCCGTACCGGTCAAGGTCATCCTGATAGACGTGGACGAGCCCGCGGCTGCACTGTGACAGGCAGCCCTCACGCGGGGTGGCTCGTATGGTTGAATGGCTGAATCGCAACCGGACCTCCCTGGCCCTCACCCTGCTCAACCTCCTGTTCCTAGGCGGGGCTGTCCTGTACGTCCGCCAGCCAGCCCCGACGCCCATTGGCATCACACCGCCGCCCCCCACGCCTGC